>JBCAWW010000007.1:0-21633 GCA_038534415.1 Bacteroidota bacterium
TTGCTTACCGGCGATGCCGGAACGGCGAGTCTCGGTCTCATCCCAGTTGACAATATCGCTCAGATAGAAGTCCTCTGAGGCGTACGCGAGTTTTGGGGATTGCCTGCGGATCGGCGGTAATGACGTTGATTACCCCACCCAGGGCTGCTGAGCCATAAAGCACTGAGCTAGCGCCTTTGAGGACTTCTATCTGAGCGATATTGTCAACTGGGATGAGACCGAGACTCGCCGTTCCGGCATCGCCGGTAAGCAAAGGCAAACCATCCAAAGTAACCATGACGCGGCTACCTACGCCATAAGCATAACCACTACTGCCACGGATATTGATCTGGCCATCTTGGTTATCCACGCCAGGGATTTGATCGATGATTTTGTCTACCTGAGTCGTGGCCTGCAAGTCGATAGATTGTGGTTTGACGACTTGGATCGAGACCGTTACGTCGGATTGTTTTTGTTCGAAGCCTTTGGTAGCGGTAATGACGACGTCATCGGTGGTAAAGCCCGCTGGGATCAAGGCTATATCTAGGCTAGCGGTATTGCCTTCGGTGAGACTAAGATTTCTTTCTTCGGGGGTATAGCCGCTATAAGTAAATCTTACAGTAACGCTCGTTCTTTCGCGCGCTGGGACAGTGAGTTCGTAACTACCGTCATCACCGCTAAAGGTGCCAATGTTGTCGGTGGGTACGCTGATGGTTGCACCGGGCAAGGCTTGGCCTGTTTCTTGGTCGGTGATCTTACCGCTGAGTGTCAGACTTTGGGCACTTAAATGCAGTGAGCCCAATCCTAAGCAAAAACTCAGGAGGATGGAAAGGTATTTCATATTGCCGGGCTAATGGGGGGAAGGAGAAAAGAATACGTTTGTAGTTCCAAAAGAGGAACCACAAACGCAATATCTAAGTTAACAGCGATAACTTATTCAACGATCAATTTGCGGGTGAGGCGTTTGGCGCCGTCATTGAGATTGATCGATACTAGGTAGATACCTGCACTGAGGTCTTGTTCTCCCACTTCCACTTCATAGTCTCCCGCTGACTGAGGTCCATACTTGAGACTTTGTACCTGACGACCAAATAGGTCTGTCATCTGGATTTCGACATTATCTACGCGTTCTGGTAGAGAGTAGCGAAGGTGAGTCTTACCCTGCGTAGGGTTGGGAAACAGTTTGAGTTTGAAGTCAGCCAAGGCATACTCATCGATGCTATTGACGAAGGTACTATCTGGCTCGATCTCAAAAGGAGTACGATACAAAATAGTGGTCAAGGTTGGAGGCAAAGGAATCCCCAATGGTAGACAAGTGTCTTGAGCGGCATCATAGGCTCCAGGGTTGATCGTGACATACACATTGAGTGTATCAGTGGCGATGGTATCAAATGGCATCCCATCTAAAATCACACAAGCGCGATTGACAAAACCGGAATCGTGATTAACGATAAATACACAATCGGGTGTATTACAAGAGTAGGTCATACCTTGAGGAAGGTTAGGAATTGAATCCAAAACGAGACTACAAATGTCGATTTCGATAGCGCCAAAGGGAGGGCCAGTGTCTACAGAAGAGTCCTGAGGTATAACCAAAGTAATAACTTGGTTGTACATCACGCCCACTTTGCCGTCCACGAGGGTGTCAGGATAGAGTCCAGGAACCCCAGAAGTCATCGTATCTGGATCACATTGTGCTTGTACGCTCAAACCAAATCCCAATACGAGAGTTAAAATGATAAATAATTGTTTTACCTGCTGCATGTGTTAAGGTGTTTCAGGTGAAGGTTAAATATTTGAAAAGGAACTTATAAGTTAGTTAGGGAAACACGCTTTAGGCAATTTATTTCCCTAGTCTTTACGATAGATCGAAAAAATTATTGTTTCTCCCATGAGTAATGTAGGAAGTAAAGCTCCCGATTTTGCCTTGCAAGATCAAAATGACCAAACCGTGCGCCTCAGCGATTTTTTGGGTCAAAAACATATCGTCCTCTATTTCTATCCCAAAGACGAAACTCCTGGCTGTACCAAGGAGGCTTGTAGCTTTAGAGACAGCTACGAAAGCTTTAAGGATGCAGGGGCCGAAGTAATTGGGGTCAGCGCCGACTCCGTCAAAAGCCATAAAGCCTTCGCTGCCAACCACCGTTTGTCATTCACATTGCTGAGCGATCGTGACAAAAGTGTCGCCAAACAGTATGACGTAAGTGGAAGCCTATTTGGTTTGTTACCGGGGCGAGAAACTTTTGTGATTGACAAAGAAGGCACCATTCGCCACCGTTTTTCTTCCCAGCTCAATATCGGTAGACATATCGACGATGCCTTGAAGGTTTTGCAGGAATTGTCGTGATTGAGATGTGGTAAATCATCTTCCTCTCACTATTTCTGCCAAGGATAAAAAAAATGAGCCTTGCAAGGCAATGTCTCTCTTCGGAGGGGGATTGAGGGGGAGGAATAGTGCCCTCAAAATCTGCCTCTTCCTTTTCATTTGCTTGACTCAAGTCTCGGCCAAAGCCCAGCTAGAGGCCTCTTTTCACTACGGCCGTATCCTCAAGATCAATCCCGTATTTCCGGAGGTGAGCCAAAACGCTTGGATCACGACTGTGGGGATGCATCTGCCTTCGTCAAACGCTCAGCCGATACATTTTTGGTTTCAGGCGCAGCTATATCAGTTTGGCAATCCTGCTGTGCTTGGCTACGGCCTAAGCGTGATGCCTTCTTTGGAGTTTCGGTTTTTTGCTTCGCAGAACGCTCATCTCTCGCTGCGCCAAGGCGCCTCGATTGCTTTTATGAGCAAGCCTTACGACCGTAGCCAAAACCCCTCCAACAATATCATCGGGGCGCCACTTAGTCTCGCGGCTCAGACGAGTCTGGCTTGGCGTCAAGGAATTGGCGATGAGCTTGCTTTGTCGATTGGCGCTAGTTTTTCGCATTTCTCCAATGGCAATAGTCGGGTCCCAAACCTAGGGGTCAATATTCCTGCCGCCTTTTTACGGGTGCAGTGGGGGCGATATACAGAGTCGATCCCTAGCAAAGCGCTAGGAGCTCTCTCTCAAAATTATTGGGGTCTACGCCTAGGCCTAGGCACTCACGCCTTCAAAGTACCCGACGGTCCCAACTATCTGGCCTGGTCAATTTCGCCCTTCTGGTCGCGGATGATAAGGCCCAAGCTCGCTTTTCAAGCCGGTTTAGAGTGGTTTTATGATGAGGGGAGTGGAGCGTTTGCGCGTGAGCAGGAATTGGCTGATGTCGTTTGGCAAGGCATGGGGATCGCCCCCTATATCGGTATCCAATATCAGCTCAAACGCATGGGATTCGTTCTGCAAAGCGGTCCCTACCTCAAAACTCCTTTTCCGCATGGCTGGAGAGTTTATACTCGCTTAGGGATGGAGTATCATCTTCTGCGACGCCTTTTTGTGGGTGGCTACATACATGCGCATGGCGGCGAGGCGGATTATTTGGACTTTACACTGGGGTGGAAATTGTACAATCTTGAGAGAAGCGTTCCGCGCAGCGGTAAATAAAAAAAAGAAGTCCCCCCATCTGCAAAAATGATCTTAGAGGGGTCAAGCTTTGGATTACTGCTGCGCAGAACGCTTATTTTTGAGGGCGCTACTAGATCGAATTCAGATTCACCGGGCGAAGCTCGCATAGTAGACCCCTGCATGGTTCATAAAAGAATCTCCCTTTTTGTTGAGTGCTAGCTTGCTGCCCGCAAAATTGGTGGCGGGTAGGCCTAGTTCTTGATAGATGCAAGCGGTTGCGGCAAAGTCCCAAATGCTGCCGCCCCCCTTTGTCTTTTTGGGTAGTTTGAACATGCAGGCGGGGCCATTTTCTAGTACACGGATGGCATTTAAAACGGCTCCTGCGCCATCTATTTCTTGGATGCCTTGTAGCCCTAAATGTTGAGCCTTTTGGTGGAGGATACTTTTAATTTCGTCAAGACGAGGGGTATCTTGTAGCTTACGATCGGTCACATAAGTCAAATGTTCATTCACAGATTGGATGGCCCATGCTTGACCATTTTTATAAGCGCCATTGCCTTTGCTGGCGTAGTACAAATTATCTGTACTAGGGTCATAGACGACTCCAATATGGGGGGTGCCATCTTGGGCGACTAAGGCAATCGAAACCGAAAAGCCCGCTCGTTTATTGATAAAAGCGAGGGTGCCGTCCATCGGATCAACGCACCAAAAAAAATCTTTTTCGAAGCGACTACCATCATCTTCGGTCTCTTCTGACAATAGGGCCAGATCAAATTCTTGACAACTAGCTAGGAGCTGGGAAAGAATGGCCGTTTCACATTCTCTATCCACTACGGTCACGACTTGGGAAGCATAGCTTGCCCCTGCCTGCTTTTTTTCGACCACCACTTCTTCCTGCATATATCGCTTAATGACTGCCCCCGCGGCTTGGGCTGCTTTGATGGCTGTAGCGGTAAGTTGACTCAGGTCCATGTTTATAGATTGTTGATTACTTCTTTGCTTACCCGTTCGCTATAGGTATTGATTTTCCAGTGGCCGGGACTCCAGCCTTTGAGAAAGCGATGGAAGTCGGCCCAAGCTACGCGATATAAAGAACGCCATTCTGCTTCTAGGGCTTCATTTTGTGCTCCTAATGCAGTTTGTAAATGCGCGAAGTAGGTATCTAAAATCTGCTCTTCCAAACGTTCACATTCTCTTTCGTTGAGACAGCTACCGATAAAATAGGCCACGTCTTTCATACCGCAGCCCCCCCCAACATATTGAAAATCTACCCCCGCCACTTGGCCTTCTTGGCCAAAGCAAAAATTTGCCAGTTTGGCGTCTCCATGTACAAAGCTTTGGTATGTACAATGATTTAGTTTGGCGTCAATGGCTGCTGCAGCTTCCTTTAAACTTTGGTCGGCCAAGACTTCAAGCTCTTGAGGACGAGTCTCCAAATGCCAGTAAGTGCCTACTGCCCAAAGTCCTTGGGGAGATTGGCCCAAATAGCTAGCATGAAATTGAGCCAGCCAAGCAAGGCAGGCAGAGATATCGTCCCAACTGATAGATCGTTTGCGCAATGGATAGCCAGCTTCATCCAAATCCTCTAGGACCATGAGCACTTCATCTCCTTGGGTTTCAATGGCCAAGCAGTCGGGTAGGCGGGCTGCACTGGCTTGGCTGTAGCTTTGATACCAATTGGTTTCGACTTGGTACGACTTCAACTTGCGCTGATGGCCAATGTCTGTATTCCAGCCACGCGGATGATGATTGTAGGTGGGCAGCTGAACGTGTTTGACGACTACGCTTTCAACTGAGGCATTTTCTAAGCCGATCCGAAGGATTTTCCCATAGCCGCTCCAAAGTTCTTGGATCATCTCTTTTTCGAAGAGAGCGGAAGCGCCTGTTCGCTGCAGAATGATCGATCTAAAGTTTTCATTCATAAGGCCCCAAAGATAAGAAAGTGTCATGGGGGAGTGAGAAAAGGAGTCTGCTTTCCTACAAAAAATTAGCCGTTTCGCGCAGCGAAACGGCTTTTCTACTATCCCCCCTTTATTTGGTTTAGTAGATGACCACCTTTTGAGGTGGGTTGTGTGAGTTTTCGGTTTCAACTCGTACGAGATAAGTACCAGGCTGCAAGTGCGCCACTTCTAGCGTCCATTGGTATAGGTCGCTTTGGGTACTCGGTACTGAGATCATCCGCCCACTCAGGTCAAGTATTTCTATTCTGGTGATTTCTTTTTCAGTAGAGCTGATATGTAGCTGATCTGAAGTCGGGTTTGGGTAGAGGCTGTAGCGAAAGTTGTTGGGTTCCACTTTGAGTCTCAATATTTCAGAGTAAGCAAACTGTCCGTCAAAATCGATTTGCTTGAGGCGGTAATAATTATCGCCATTGACAGGGCTTTGGTCTACGAATTGGTAATCTACAGTTTCATTGGTAGTGCCGTTGCCAGCGATGCTGCTTAGGCTGGCAAAGTTTTCACCGTCGGTGGAACGCTCGATTTCAAAGCGATCGTTGTTTAGCTCAGAAGCCGTTGTCCAGTTCAAGACTACAGTTTCGCCGCTTACTCGCCCGTCAAAACCTACCCATTCTACTGGGAAGTTGTCAGGATTGGTGTAAGTGTCGAGTAGGCAAGGATTGAAGTTGAGGGAAAACATACGCTCCTCGGCATCCGAAGGGCCATTATTTGCCGGATCAATAATCACTTTGGCTCTGTACAAAAAGCTAGAGCGATTGAAATATTCTGCGGTAACCATATGCTCAGTTGCATCGACCGTAATGCCCGGTTGATTGTCTACGGTACTAGCGTCAAATTGTACGATGCCCCCTCCGGGGAACGCATAGTTGAGCTTGGAGGTATTTTCGATAGTATAGTTGTCCATGGTGTGAAAAGCAACAGATTCACGGAGGCGATAGCTATCACCATCTACGTCTACTGCGGTTGCTTTCCAGCCAGGGATGTCTGTTGGCTGATTGGTGTTGGCGTTGACAAAGCTGATTTGAAAATCCATATAGGCTACTCCGCCTGCACTAGGCTGAGAGAGCACTTTTACTTGAGGCTGGAAAGCACTGTCTGTACCAGTCCAGGTCATATCTAAATGTTCTAATGATGCATTGACAGCGGCGTCAATTTCGACTAGGGCGTCTACGCCATCTAGCACTTGGGTGTAGCGGTAAACCGCGCCAACGGCTTTGTCAGTACCACTCTCTAATTGGTAAGTGGTGAAGCGTAGCTCAGGACCATATGAGCATGGTGTTTGCTGCGCTTGTACAAGCGATAATGAGATTACAGGAAGTAAAGCAGCGAAAATCAAGTTGAATAATATCTGCTTTTTCATAGCTAGGGGTTTGGAGTTTGGTAGTAAAGCGTTTAAAAAATGATGTTTGGTATTTGTTATGTTTCCACACTTCAAAGGAACGGATTAATACGTACTTGGATAAGGATTTGGCGCTGAATGGCAGATAATCGGTGATAACCGGATGTTTGGGAGGGCTAAACTATTCGCTTCATGGAGTTCTCAGGCCTCAAAAAAAACGCCAGCGCCGATCTATTGATCGACGCTGGAAAAGAACTAAGAGAGTGAGAGAGTAAATTTTACATATAGCGGGAGTAATCTCGGTCTTTTGGCACTTGATAAGACTTCCTACCTCCATCAAACAGACTGGCGCCCCAGCCTAGGTAACGGCATACACTTTACCATGGCGGATCTATTGACCTATAAAGTAAAAACCGATCAAGCCGTATCTGCCTAAATAGATACTTAGCTTTGAACCCATTCCGTAAAGCGATTGCGGCCTCCTTGAGGTCCCAATTTTTGTGTTTGGACATTATCGGCTCATCTAGAATTAGACGGAATATTGCTTAACTTACCCCTTAGATACTTCCTCGAACTACGTTATACTTAGAAGATGGCCACTCTTTAAGTAAGCGCGTCCATGTATCAGATTAAAATCCTTATCGTCGAAGATGATATCTTCATCGCCCAAGACATCAAAGAATGTCTAGTATCTCATGACTATCATGTTACAGAGATTGCCTATCAGTTTGATGATGCTTTGGCTTGTCTTGCTCAAGAACTCCCGGACCTCGTACTCTTAGATATAAATCTGGGCGAAGGGCCTGATGGGGTTTCTTTAGCCAAACTTTTGCAAGCTCGCTATCAAATACCGTTTGTCTACTTGACTTCCTATGCGGATCGCGCCACGCTCGAAAGAGTAAAGCCGACAAGACCGCTAGCCTATATTGTCAAACCCTTTACCGAAAAGGACCTATTTGCCAATATCGAATTGGCCATGTATAAATATGCTGAGCGCTATCAGCCTCCAACTTGGCAGGCCGATTATATCAATCAAAAGCTCTCCACCGATTTTACGCCTAAGGAGGTAGAAGTACTGCAAGGCATTTTTGCGGGTAAAACCAATCGCCAACTGTGCGAGCAACACTTTATCAGCACCAATACGATCAAAACGCACGTCCGTCGGATTTATAGCAAACTTCAGGTCAATTCTCGCCCTGAAGCCATGGCTTTTTTACGTCAAAGCCTCTAATCAAACCTATCATGCGCAAGCTCCATTTCAAAAGCGCTGCCTTTTCCCTGCTTTGTGGCTTGATTTTCTCTTTGGGTTTTTGCACCTGCCTCAAAGCGCAATATCACCTCCCCTCCGTGGATACGCTCCTCCATCAGCTGGCCCATCCGGTCAATGATAGTTTGGAGTTTTTGACCTTGGTCTTTCTCACGGAGCAGATGCAATTTCAAAATCCTCGGCAGGGCTTGCGTTATGCGGAGCAGGCCCTCCAAAAGCCCATCGCCCAAGACGATACGCTGCGGCAGATAGAGGTTTTGTCTCGCAAAGGCGCTTGTTACTCGCGTCTAGGGATCTATGATAGTGCCAAACTTATCCACCGGAGAGCATTCTCTATGGGCTTAGCCTCCGGCGAACGCTTGCACGCGGCCAACCAATTGGCCAACATCGCCAATGCGTTTGACGCTCAAAGTGAATTGGACTCGGCCTTGTATTACAACGATCGAGCTCTCAGCATCTATACTGAGCTAAAGCGACCGATCTACGAGGCCATTGCCTACAACAATGGCGCGATCATCTACGAAAAACAAGGCAACTACGCCAAAGCAATAGAGGCTTATCTCAAGGCGCTCGCCATCTTCGAAAAACGTGACTATAAGGCAGGAGCAGCGGCGGTTTACGCCAACCTTGCGGTGATATACCTACGACAAAAGGCCTATCCTGAAGCGATTACTTATTGCCAACGCTCGCTCAAGCTCAAGCGCGAAATAGAGGACTTATTTGGGCTTTCGATTAATCTCAGCACGCTAGGCGAAATTTATTTAGCCTTGGACCAGTGCGATTCGGCGATTGCTTACAGCCTCCAATCCCTCGCCATCAAAGACCAACTAGAAGACCCGCAAGGCCAAGCGACAGTCCATACTCAATTGGGCGTCATCTATTTCGAAGACCAAGCGTTCCGCGAAGCGGAAATCCATCTCAATCAAGGCTACGCACTCGCCAAATCTTCTCAGGACCAGCTACTACAAGGCAAGGTCGCACTCAAACTGGCGCAAATTCTGCCTATCACAAAGGCTCGAAAGGAGGTCAAACCGTATCTAGATGAGGCTTTAAACATTGCCAAAAGTACTGGTGGTCGCGAATTATTGCGTGAAGTCTATGCGGCTTATTATCAGTATTATCGTTCGCGCCAAGATTTGCGTGCTTTTGACTACCAAGACCGCTTCCAAAGTCTCAACGATAGCCTCCGCAATGACTCCATCGTGCAAGCATTTACGCGTCAGGAGATGGAGTATGAGTTTGAACTCGAAAAAAACGAAATCGCCCTCGCCCAATCTCAAACAGAACTCGCCTTCAATCAGGAGATCAAACGGCAGCAACTCATGGGCCTTTTGGCCTTGCTAGGGGCCATTGCTTTGGCTGTTATTTCACTGCTACTTTGGCGCGGATATCGCCTCAAACAAAGAACCAACCAACAGCTCAACGCGCAAAACGAAACCATCCAGCAGAGTCTCGAAGAGCGTGAAATACTCCTCAAAGAGATCCATCATCGGGTCAAAAACAATCTGCAGGTGGTCTCTTCCCTCCTTGGCCTCCAATCTCGTAGCATTGACGACCCCTCTGCGCTCGAAGCCATCGCCGAAAGCCGCAATCGAGTCCGCTCCATGGCTTTGATCCATCAAAATCTGTATCAAGACGAAAATTTGATGGAGGTATCCCTGCCCGACTATATTTCTCAGCTCAGCCAAAGTCTATTGGAGTCTTATCAGATGAGCCCGCAAGAGATTCGTTTGAAGCAGGAGGTGGCTGATGTGGCCTTGGATGTAGATTTGTTGATTCCGCTAGGTTTGATCCTCAATGAGTTGATTAGCAATGCTTTGAAGCACGGCTTCGCCGAACGCCAGCAAGGAGAAATCAAAATTGAAGTGCAAGCCTTGGCGGATAAGCTGCAAGTCAAGGTCGCCGACAATGGGGTAGGCTTACCCGAGGATTTTGAACGCAGATCGCAGCAATCTTTAGGCTTCAAATTGATCCGTTCTTTCGTCAAAAAGATGAACGGTAGCCTGCAGATCAACTCTCAAGCCGGGACGCAGATTGCGATGCTGATCCCGCATCCTTAAATCACCCTAGAGGGTGACGAAATTGTAAAATGGAAAAAAGAAATTGGCGATATAAAGCAAATATGTATCGTCATGAAAACTACTTTCGGCTTCGGCCCAATTTTCTATTTATGTCTTAGTTTTAGCTTTTTTACCGCTTCGCTGAACGCTCAGTCTTGGCAGCTACAAACCCAAGTCCTCCCGCTCGATAGCAACATCAAGGCACAGGACTATTTTGGGATGGGCGTGGCCCTGACCGACTCTTTTATGCTGATCGGTAGCCCTAAGCATGAGTATGATGAAAACGGGGACAACCGCATTTTCTCCGCTGGAGCGGCCTATATTTTCCAGCACGATTTTTTGGGTGTCTTTAAAGCCCAAAAGCTAGCGGCGCCTGATCGTAGTGGTGCTGCTGCCTATGGACAGGAGGTTGCGATGAATGAAAACTGGGCCGTGGTCAGTGCTTATTTATCGCCCGCCAACTCACTCAATAGCGTGGGGCAAGTCTATATCTATGGCCGAGACGCCAGCGGGCTTTGGGTGCTAGACACCATCCTGGTCCCTCCGCAAGCGCAGGCGATCATGCAATTCGGAGTTTCGCTTTCTCTCTATCAAGACGCCCTACTGATTGGAGCCGCGAGAGAAAGACGCGATGGCAACGATCAAAATGAGTTGACTGATGCCGGGGCGGCTTATTACTATGAATACAATGCCGGCCAAGGTTGGCAGTTTGTGCAAAAGTTAGTAGCGAGCGACCGTAGTGAGGATGCCCGATTTGGCTTTGGAGTCGCGCTTTATGATGAGGTGATCTGTGTTGGAGCCCCAGACCAAACCCTCGATCCCTTGACGATCCCCATCATTGGCGGCGGACAAGTCTATGTTTACGAACTCGATCCTAATACCGGACTATTTGCTGAAGTGCAAATCCTGCGAGATCAAACGCCCCGACCATTGGGTGCTTTTGGGACGGATTTGGCCCTTTGGGAGGATGAACTGATGGTAGGAGAAACCAACGAAGGGGAATTTCCCAGTGGTTTTGTCTCTCAGGGAGGTATGGTGGAGGTCTACCAACGAGACCTTAGTGGGATCTGGCAGTACACCCAAGCTTTGGTGCCACAAGACTTGAGTCCAACTAGCTTTTTTGGGCGCGTAGACCTGGTGGGCGATTTGGCGATAGTGGGCGCCTATGGGACTGATATAGGAGATTTACCCACCGACTCGGTCAAAGATGGTGGCGCGGCCTATGTATTCGAACGACTCAACGGCCAGTGGCAGCAAGTCGATAAGTTCGCCCCCAGTGACCGTATGCCTTTTGACAAATTTGGAGATGCGATCGCCATCAATGGAAGCAAAGTGCTAGTTGGTGGGCCATTTTCAGCTCAGGATTCTGCCTTATACGATGCGGGAGAAGCCTGGCTTTATCAGCGGGATTTTCCTTTATCTATCGCGGCAGAGCCAAATAGTCTCCAAGCTTGGCCCAATCCTACTGCAAACAATCTCTTTTTGGAGTGGCCCGGTAAAACTGTCCAATCTGTCGCCTTGTTTGACGTATACGGTAGGCGCTACCACAT
This sequence comes from Bacteroidota bacterium, assembly GCA_038534415.1. Classification (GTDB taxonomy): domain Bacteria; phylum Bacteroidota; class Bacteroidia; order J057; family J057; genus JBCAWW01. The sequence goes on from JBCAWW010000007.1 coordinate 11,636, forward strand.
ACCCTTTGCCCCCCCAAATGCTTCCAAAAACCGCCTCTCTCTTTCTCATCTAAGCCCGGGATTCTATTTTTTAGAAGTTTATAATACTGCTGGTGAGAAAGTCTGTTTTCGGCTACAAAAACAGTGAGTTTGTCCCATCCTTTTGACCCCTTTTTTCAGACTGGAAGGCGCTAAATTGGTTGAACAAAACTCACACCATGCGACTTCATTCACGGCTTTTGCTCTTACTCCTAGCCTTGCCTTTAGGGCTAACGGCACAAACTATCGCCGATCATTCTGTACTGAGTCAAGGGACTTGGTACAAACTCGGTATCGTCGAAACGGGGCTTTATAAGCTCGATTTGGCCTATCTCAATTCGATCGGTTTCAACACTTCTGGGATCGATCCCCGGCATATCCAGATTTATGGCAATGGGGGCGGTATGCTCCCCCAAGCCAATAATGTGGCTGTCCACGATGACTTGGTCGAAAACGCGATCCATGTAGAGGGGGAGGCCGATGGTAGTTTCGATACAGGAGATTTTGTCCTGTTTTATGCAGAGGGGCCACATCAGTGGGACTATGATGAGGCAAGCGATCAGTTTCGGCATCAATTCAATTTATACGCCGATACCAATTACTACTTTATCACCCTTGGGGCCGCCGCGGGAAAGCGAGTTTTGGAGGCGGCTTCGCCGAACGCATCCCCTACTTACACACTGAGCGCAGCTAAAGGGCTAGCGTTCCACGAACGTGATCTCCAAAACCCCATCCACTCCGGCCGTTATTGGCTGGGAGAAAAATTTGATCTGAGCCTGCAAAGAGAGTTTGCGCTATATATGGGCGATTTAGCCAATGAGGGCGAGATTCATATCGAAATTCAGCTTAGTGCTCGTTCGGATGTAAGTACTCGTTTTCGAATCAGCAGTGGGGCCACTTTGCTCGATACCATCAACTTCAAGATGGTAGATTTTGACAATTCAGAAGCCCGCAATTATCAGACCCGAAAAAAAACCTTCAGCCTCTCTCCTTCATTGATTGGGACGGATGATTCCTTGCGTTTCCAAATTCTGTATGAAAAAGGAGGCTCAGTACGTTCGGAAGGCTGGCTCGATTGGTTTGAACTGGTCTATGATCGAGCCCTTAGCATAAATGGCCAAAGCGAGCAGACTTTTGCCTTGACGCAGCAAATCGGTCCCAACGAGATAGCAGAGATTAAGATCTCAGGCGTCAAGGCCAACACTAAACTGTGGGATATCACCGATCCGCTTGGGATTACAGCTCTCCCATATAGCCTTAACGCTACGACCCTCACGGCCAATCTCGCCACAGAAAACTTAAAAAACCTCTTGGTCTTCAACAGTGCGGACTTGCTTCCTGTTTCGAATGAGTCCCTGACAAATCAAGATTTACACGGATCTCCCTTAGTAGATTATATCATCATCAGTTATCCGGCTTTTCGGGCTGAGGCCGAACGCTTAGCTCAATTTCACGAAGATCATTATCAGCGTTCCACGCTAGTGGTCAGCCCCCAAGAGATTTATAATGAATTTTCAAGCGGGCGAGCAGATGTAACGGCCCTCCGCAACTTTATCCGCATGTTTTATCGTCGCTCTGCGGGCATGTCGCCGGGCTTTGTTTGTCTCTTTGGCGATGGTACTTATAACCATAAAAAGCATGGCGTAGTCGCCGGAATTGGAGAGATCAATTTTGTGCCCACTTATCAGAGTTTCAATTCTTGGGACCCTACAACATCTTATGTGAGTGATGACTTTTATGGCTTATTAGAGGATCATGAAGGGATTTGGGGCGAAGGGAGTGGTCGCCCTGGGGATGCTGGGGTGCAGGTCAACACCATCGATGTGCCAATCGGACGCTTACCCATAATTTCTGTATTGGAAGCAGAGCAGTTAGTAGATAAAATCATCCGATATGCCACCAATCCAGCAGGAGTAGGATTTGGCGCGTGGCGCAATCGAGTCTTATTGGTGGCGGATCATAAGCCGGGAGAGCGCGCTGATCATATGCAGCAGTCCGATGGTTATTCGAGTCCCATTCGGGCAGCTAATCCCTGCATCAATATTGACAAAATTTTCATGGACAACTATCCGATGGAGATCACCGCGGGTAAATCTCGCTTTCCTGAGGGACGAAAAGCCTTATTGACGGCTTTGGACCGAGGAAGTTTGATTGTCAACTATACGGGGCATGGCGGTGAGTTTGCTTGGTCCAACTCCCGGATTCTCGAAAATAGTGACATCGGCAATATGCTCAATCATGATAAGCTGCCAGCGGTCATTACGGCTACCTGTGAGTTTGGTCGCTTCGATAATCCCGATTTGCGCTCGGGAGCGGAGTTAATGGTGTTAGAACCCAATCTGGGAGCCATCGCCATGTTTACGACGGTCCGGCTGGTTTTCTCAGGGCCCAATGAGACGCTCAACCAAAATTTTTATAACTACGTCCTCTCTTATGATCCTGACAAAGGGCGCATGCCAACGATAGGCGAAGTGATGATGCATACCAAAAACGAAACCTTCAAAGACGGCAGCTTCACCAATCTCAATTCCCGCAACTTTACGCTGCTAGGAGACCCGGGCTTGATCTTGAACTACCCGCAACTACAAGCAAAAATCACTCGCATCAACGGTCAAGATGTGCAGACAGCAAGCGTCGATACTTTACGCTCTCTGAGCCGAATCAGGGTGATTGGTATCATCGAGGATGCAGCTGGCAATCCGCTGCCTGATTTTAGTGGTGAGATGCAAGCGACCGTCTTTGACAAACCGAGCCGCTTTGTGACTCGGCTATTTCCCAGCACCTTTTATTGGCAAAAAAATCGCCTTTTCAACGGCACTGTAAGCGTCGAAAATGGGGCCTTTGCCTTTGAATTTGTGGTGCCTATTGATATCTCCTATGAAGAAGGGCTTGGCAAAATTAGTCTCTACTTTCATAATGAGGATTGGGATGGCGCAGGCTGCTATGATCAACTCCAGATTGGGGGCACTGCGAGCAACGCCATCGTCGACACGGAAGGCCCAAAGGTTCAGTTATATCTCAATGACCATCATTGGCAAGATGGTGGCATTACTGGCGATGAACCCTATCTCTATGCCGAAGTTTTTGATCAAAATGGTATCAATACGGGAGGAGTGGGTATTGGGCATGAGATTACGGCCACCTTGGATGAAGCAGCAGATTTTTTTGTTTTGAATGATTACTATCAATCCAAAATCGATAGCTATCAAGAGGGGATCGTGCGCTACCAGTTAAAAGAATTGGCTGATGGTCCTCATACGCTCAAGATCCGGGTCTGGGATGTCGCCAATAATTTTGCGGAGGATGAGACAAACTTTATCGTGACGACCGATCCCGTTGCGGCTTTAGAGCAGGTACTCAATTATCCCAATCCCTTTAGCGGAAATGCTACCACCTTTTTGATCAATCACAATCTCGATGGTAAGGATGTGAAGCTCCAAATATTGATTTCAACCCTCAATGGTCAGGTCGTCAAAGTATTAGAGGAAGAGTTCTACGCAGTAGGCAATGTCTACAAAGGAATCGATTGGAACGGCCAAAATGAGCAAGGAAGTCTTATGTCTTCTGGGGTCTATATCTATCGTGTCATGCTGGAAGATAAGGAAAGTGGGCAGCGCGTGGAAGCTGCTCGTCGCATGATTTTGCTGAGACCATAAGGCTATACCTTAAAGATTTATCGTAATAATCCCATCTTTTTACCCCTCTTTTCGAGGGGTTTTTTCGTTAACTTTGTCACTAACACTACAAATATAAAGGGGGGTAATTCTGAACTTCCCGTTTGATTACTTGTTAGACTACTTCGCCCTAAGCGATTTCAATCTTTCCAAACCCTGCACTATGCGATACAAGCGACTGTTATTTCTGCTTTTGACAGCCTGCACATTTTCGTTGTCTGCCCAAATTGCTGAGCATTCGGTACTGAGCCAAGGTACTTGGTACAAACTCGGTATCGTCGAGACCGGGATGTACAAATTGGATCAGGCCTTTCTCAATTCGATTGGGATCAATACCTCAGGCATCGATCCCCGCAATATCCAGATTTATGGCAATGGCGGTGGTATGCTTCCTCAAGCCAATAGTGTGGAGGTACATGATGATTTGGCCGAAAATGCCATCTATGTCGAAGGAGAAAGCGACGGTAGTTTTGGCGGCAGTGATTACGTCATGTTTTATGCCGAGGGGCCTCATAAGTGGGACTATGATGTTCTCGGGGACCAATTTCGTCATCAATACAATCTTTACGCTGATACCAATTATTATTATATCACCGTAGGCTCTGCAGCTGGTAAGCGGGTCGTAGAGGCGGCCGCGCCGAACGCTTCCCCTACTTATACGCTCAGCTCAGCTAAGAGATTAGCGTTCCGCGAACGCGATATCGAAAATCCCCTACACTCTGGCCGTTTCTGGCTAGGAGATAAATTTGACCTCAATCTACAACGCGAATTTGCTATGTATGTGGGAGATCTCGCTAGCGATGGCGAGATCAAAATCACTATGCAATTCAATGCGCGCTCAGATGTCAATACCAACTTTAGTGTTTCTAGTGGTACGACATTGCTCAGTTCTGTTACGCTGAGTGCGGTTGCTTATGACAATTCTGAGTCGCTTTTTTATCGTACCAATCGTACCACCTTTACGGTAGATCCCAATTTGGTGGGCTCGGATGACTCGCTGCGACTCATGGTCCAATTTGACAAGCGTGGCTCTATCCGGAGCGAAGGATGGTTGGATTGGTATGAGCTTGAGTACCAGAGCAATCTCAATATAGGAGGGCAGGCGGCGAAGGCATTTTCGATCGTCGAACAGCTTGGCCCAGACGAAATCGCGGATATTAACCTCAGTGGAGTAAATAATAGCTATCGTTTGTGGGATATTACTGATCCTGTCGATATCAAAGCGATTCCATTTTCGCTTTCTGGTAATAATCTTAGCGCCAAAGTCTTGACCGAAGCGCGCACAGATATTGTGGCCTTTAACAATGGTAGTTTAGTGCCAGTATCGGTCAAGTCAGTGCCGAATCAAGATTTGCATGGTTCCCCATTGGTAGATTATATCATCATTAGCTATCCGGGTTTCTTGGCTGAAGCCCAACGCCTAGCTCAATTTCACGAAGATCATTATCAGCGTTCCACGCTAGTGGTAACCCCCCAAGAGATATACGAAGAGTTTTCTAGCGGCCGTCCTGATGTCACCGCTATGCGCAACTTTATCCGCATGTTTTACCGCCGTTCGGGAGGATTGTCTCCGGGCTTTGTATGCATGTTTGGCGATGGTACTTTCAATCATAAAAAGTTAAACGTACTCGCTGAGGTAGGAGAAATCAATTTCGTGCCTACTTATCAGAGCTGTAATTCTTGGGACCCTACGGACTCTTATGTCAGTGATGATTATTTCGTACTGCTCGAAGATAACGAAGGCGCTTGGGGCGAAGGCTGTGGCCGTGATGGCGATGACGCCATTGAAGTCAATACGATTGATGTGCCGATCGGCCGTATCCCCGTGATTACGATCGAAGAAGCTACTCAGATGGTCGATAAGATTATCAATTATGCGACTAATCCGAATGGGGAAGGCTTTGGTAGCTGGCGTAATCGCGTCGTGCTTGTAGCAGACCACAAAGAAGGAGAAGGTAGCACACACGTGCGCCAGGCAGATGGTTATACCAGCTTTATCAATAGCTCTGATGCTTGTATCAATATCGATAAGGTGTATATGGACAATTATCCGCTGGAGATTACAGCGGGTAAATCACGTTTTCCCGAAGGACGCGAGGCTTTGCTTTCTGCTTTGGATCGCGGTAGCCTTATCGTCAACTATACGGGACACGGAGGTGAGTTTGCTTGGTCCAACTCTCGGATTTTTGAAAACAGTGATATTGGTAATCTTGACAATAAAAACCGACTACCCGTAGTGGTTACGGCAACTTGTGAGTTTGGGCGTTATGACAATCCTGATTTGCGTTCGGGGGCAGAGCTGATGCTATTAGCGCCGGAAGCAGGGGCGATTGCGCTCTTTACAACGGTACGCTTGGTGTATTCTTCTCCAAACGAAACGCTCAATCGTAACTTCTATCGCAATGTATTTACCTTTGACTCTACCAAAAATCGCATGCCGACTTTGGGAGAAGTAATGATGCGTACCAAAAACGCGACCTTCAAGAGTGGTAGCTTCAGTAATCTCAACTCGCGCAATTTTACCTTGATGGGAGATCCTGGATTGATCCTAAACTATCCTCAACTCAAGGCGCGCATTACCGAAATCAACAATGAGCCCGTGCAAATAGGCCAAGTCGATACCTTACAATCACTCGGCAAGATCAGTGTACGCGGGATCGTAGAGGATGCCAATGGCAACCAAATGACCAATTATAGTGGGGATATGGACGTTACAGTCTTTGACAAGCCGAGCCGCTTTGTTACCCGCCTCTCCAACTTTAATTTCTTCTGGCAAAAAAATCGCCTCTTCAATGGCAAGGTGACCGTCGAAAATGGAGAGTTCTTCTTCGAATTTGTCGTGCCGATTGATATCTCCTACGAAAACGGTAATGGCAAGATTAGCCTCTACTTTAACAATGGCGAGCAAGATGGTACGGGCTGCCTTAGCGATCTTTATATAGGAGGTACTGATCCTGATGCTGCAGCGGATACCCAGGGTCCTGACGTCAACTTATATATGAACGACAATCGTTGGCGTGATGGTGGCGTTACCGGAACGGATCCTTACCTCTATGCCGAAGTCTATGACGAAAATGGTATTAATACTGCCGGTGTAGGGATCGGTCATGAGATCACCGCCACGATGGATGATGAGACGGGAGAGCTTTATTTGCTCAACGATTATTATCAATCAGAGCCAAATAGTTACCAGAGAGGAGTGGTCAGATATCAGCTCAAAGATCTAGCAGAAGGCCCACATAGCCTAAAAATAAGGGTATGGGATGTGGCAAATAACTTTGCTGAAGATGCTACCAATTTCATCGTTACGAGCGACCCGGTAGCGGTTTTAGATCAGGTAATGAATTACCCCAATCCCTTTGGAGATGAGCCTACAACCTTTTTGGTAAGCCATAATCTTGATGGTAAAGATGTACGACTAAAAATTGTCGTAACAAGCCTTAATGGACAGGTAGTCAAGGTCTTAGAGGATGAGTTTTACGCAGTAGGTAATGTCTATGAAGGAGCGAGCTGGGACGGTAAGAGTGCAAATGGAAGCCCCCTTGCCAACGGAATGTATGTTTACCGCGTTTTGATAGAAGATGTCGAAAGTGGACGGACGGTTGAGGCTGCCAATCGCTTAGTACTATTGCGATAAATTCACGAAAAGGATTATATTTGTCAGCTATAGAAGGTAAGGTTGGCTAAGATTTAGATGCTGAAAGGATCTGAAAAATATCCAACTTTGCATTATATCCACACTAGAAATATTTCTCGCCTATGAGCTAATGCTACACTAACAAAATCTCTTTATTACTATCAATTAAGGTAGCACATTAGTATGATGAGGAAAGCAATCTTTATAGCAAGTTGTCTCAGCTTTCTACTTTGGTCCCCTTCGGCTCTTAAGGCTCAAGGTGGAGTTAGTGGAGGCTTGGAAGGTAGCAATACTATTACTACTGCAGTTCCATTTCTATCTATCGGTCCAGATTCTCGCCACGGCGGTATGGGCGAAGTAGGAGTTGCGATCGCAGACGACGCCAACGCCATGCACTGGAACCCTTCTGCATTGGCATTTATGGACAAGCGCATGGGTTTTGCCATGTCTTATTCTCCTTGGCTCCGCGCCTTGGGTATCCCTGACATCAATTTGATGTATCTCTCTGGTTACTACAATACCGGTAATTCTGGTGTAATCGGAGCTTCCCTACGTTATTTTTCTTTGGGACAGATCGACTTCACAGACGGTCTCGGTCAGCCAATCGGTAGCGCCAAGCCCAATGAATTTGCCCTTGACGTAGGTTATGCACTCAAAATTTCGGAAGTACTCTCTGGTGCAGTAACCCTACGTTACTTCCACTCTGAGCTATCTTCTAATGGCAATATTGCGGGTGGTCGCCCTGTAAACTCTGTGGCAGGTGATCTCTCCTTTCTTTACAAAAAAGATTTCCGCATCAGCGGGGTATCTGATCTCCCAGTAAACTTTAGCTCTGGTATCAATATCTCCAATATTGGTCCTAAGGTTTCTTATACTGCGGCTACAGCCGAACGCGACTTCATCCCTACTAACTTAAAGTTGGGATACGCTTTCAAGTTTTACTTGGATGATTACAACAGCGTAACGCTTTCGCATGACATCAATAAGTTGATGGTGCCATCTGAAGGTGGTCGCTCTGACAAAGCCCTTTTGACGGGTATCTTCGGTAGCTTTGGGGATTCACCTGACGGCTTTAGCGGAGAATTTAGCGAACTCAATACGCAAGTGGGTTTTGAGTACTGGTACCGCGATTTATTTGCCGCTCGCTTAGGTTTCTTTTATGAGCCACCAGCATACGGTAACCGTCGCTTTATCACGCTTGGAGCAGGTATCAAGTACAATGTATTTGGCTTGAACTTCTCTTACTTGGCGCCATTGGCCCAAAATCACCCGCTGCAAAATACGCTGCGCTTTACCTTGACCTACGATTTCGATTCGGCAGGTAACGAATAATTCGGACTTACTACATCTAAATATCTGAGGGAGGGTTGCTTTAACGAGCGATCCTCTTTCTTTTTGGCGTAAATATAGATGTACTGCTTCGCAGAACGCTTCTATTTGACGGCCCAAGATGTTGCGCCGCTACTTTTTGAAATGCCTATTGGTGCAATGGGTTTGTTGTCGTGTCGAGCTCCGCTGAGGCATCTTTTATTGACTGTTTACTGCTTCGCAGAACGATCATCCTTTGTCCTTAGGACTAAATAAATTTACCTCCTCATCCCGCGCAAGCGAAGTGCGAAGCGGGAGCTTGAGAGGGAAGCGTTCCGCGCAGCGGTAATCCCTAAAATAACTTCTCACTAAAATCGCATTATTGCTGATAATAGGCATCCATCAACTCCCAAAACTTCGCTTCCATCTTCTCGGCCTCGATCTGAGTCCAGGCAGCAATTTCGCGTTTTAGGTTGTCATGCGGTGTGATCACTCGACTGAGCGTTCCCCACTCGGGGTAGGCCAAGGCTAAGATCAGGGCCACGTCCCACATGATCCAATGCGCTTTCTCCTTATCTACGGGCGACCAAAATCGGTCGTAGGATTCCCAGCGTTTTACCAGGTAGTCGCCTATTCCTGCCTTGCCTTTGAGATGTTGATCGACCACGACTTTGTCAAAAGTTAAGTGGCGAGAAGTGGTCGCGGTCATCACCCTAAATTCCAGATTTGGATGATTGAGCAATACGTCCACTGAGTTGGGATCATTATTGGTGTTGAATTCGCGCTTGCTCCAGGTCTTTTGGACGGGATCATGCCAAAATCCAAGGTAATTGGCGACGACTTTGGAGGCGATTTTGGGTTCTATGAGCAAGGCTGAAGCGAGATTAGTGGCCGGACCGAGGATTGCAAGCTGGAGTTTTTCCCCTTCGGGCAAGGCCATCGCTTGTTCGATGATAAAGTCAGCCGCCTCAGAAGGCTGCGGTCTTAGGGTATTGACCATCGGATGATTGGCGCCCTCAGGATGGGGGACCGACATGCGCTCCATGAGCTTCAATATATCCTCATTGAGTTGTTGGCTTAGGCCTACGCTATCATTGGGGGCAAACTTTTGGGTGTGCCATTGGGCAGAAGTAACTCCCACGATCTTGAGACTCGGCGCTAAGAGGGCAATGGCAATCGCAAATAGGTCATCGACTTCATTTGCGGTGTCTGCATCAACAATTAATGGCAGGGGGGAAATTTTTCTCTTTGGGGCGGCTCGGAGCCCATTAATCTTAGGTGTAAAAGCCAGTAATCCTGCCATACTGGCTTGCAGGATAAATTTACGTCTTGAATAATCCCCCATAGTTCTGTCTCAGATA
>JBCAWW010000008.1:0-21427 GCA_038534415.1 Bacteroidota bacterium
CTAAAATCACCTGGCGCAATGGGATTTTAGTACGCTGACCCTTAGCAACCTTGCGCCTCTGCTGGCAGGTACTTATGATTTTACTCTTACCGCTACAAATGGGATCGACACTACTACAAAAACGCTTAACTTAGTCATTAGTCAAGGAGTACCAATTATAAATCCGATTAGCCCTGCAAATGGAGCAAGCGCAGTTAATCCCTCCTCTCTCCTTGAATGGGTTGCTTTGCCGCTATCCCAATATGTAGTAGAAATTGCTACGGATTCCAATTTCATCAACCTTGTAAATATTGGAGGCTTGCAAGCTGGACAATGGTCCCCTGGCACCCTGATGGAAGAAACGAATTACTACTGGCGGGTACGAGGAACAAACGCTTGCGGTACCGGTAATTTCTCCCCAACACAAAGCTTTAAAACCGGTGCTTTATTTTGTGAGCGTACTGCCTCCGCTAATGTCCCAATACCGATTGCTAGTGGAGGAGGAAGTACCATTACTTCTACTCTCGTAGTTGCAGAAAGTGGATTAATAGAGGACCTGAACCTTCGCAATCTAAATATCGATCATACCTGGGTTGGTGATTTGACAATTAGCCTTACCTCGCCCCAAGGCAAAGAGGTCATTTTATTGGATCAGATTGATTGCAATATGGATGATGTCCGAGCAGGTTTTGATGATCAAGCGATACTCACGCAATCTGACTTAATTAATAATTGTGCTTTCTCAAACCCTGCTATTGCTGGCGATTATCAACCACTCCAAAGTTTGTCCAATTTTAATGGTGATCAGATGCAAGGCCTTTGGACTTTGACAATTACTGACAATCTCTTTGGAGATGGAGGGAGCCTAAATGCTTGGGAATTGGAGTTCTGTCGCGCTGAAAAATCCGCTTTAATCCCTATTCCAGAAGAAGTTGAAATTTGCTTGGGAACAGGTGTTGATTTTGATATCCTAGTGGGTAATTCCTTCAATGATAATCCTGGGGTCGTCCTCACGATCTCTGATTTGCCAATGGGAGTTAACTATACTATCAACTCTGTGCCCACCCCTCCAAATACAATCGTTGGAGCGAGTTTGAGCCCTTTCAATTCCTTAGGTCAGTACGAGCTTCAAGTCAATGCCATAGATGGTGGTGGGACGCAGCGTTCTGCGAAGCTGACTATAAACGTAATCGACCAGCCACAAACAAACCTGTTGCTGCCTATGGATAGTGCCACTCAAATAGCATTGACACCAGCACTACATTGGGAGACCGATTTTGTTGCCGACTCCTTCAAAGTTGAGATAGCCCTAGATGCTGATTTCAACAACATTGTTCAAACCCATTTTAGTTTGCTTGATAGTGTCATTTTAGACCCTCTCGATCATGCTGCCTACTATCATTGGAGAGTTCATGCTTACAATAAATGCGGAGATAGTCTATCTAATTCCCAAGTATTTGCCACTGTTTGGGCCACAGGAATTCTCGAAGAACTAGGCGTCTCTATCAATGTGTTTCCCAATCCCGCTAGAGAAGAGCTCAATATAGAATTGGAATCAGCCTTAGCGAATGATCTCAAATGGGAGCTTATCAACCTTACGGGACAAACCCTAAGGCAGGGTTTGCTGCCTGCAGGTGAAAAGAAAACCAAACTTTTGCTTACTCAGATGCCTAGTGGCTTATACCTTATTAGGCTTTCTCATAAAGGGGGCCGTTTCACGGAACGCTTATTCATACAAAAATAATTTTTCCCAGAGGTGCAATTTTGTGCCTCTGGGTATTTTGTCTTTGGCTAATTGCTGATTTAATGTAACTATTTTAGCTTATTGCAGTTGGTATAAATAAGGTGACAATAGTTTCAAATACTTTTGAAAACAATCCTTCATATTATATTGAGGTATGCAACTAGCAGAAGCTAAGGACAAGTTTATTCAGGAATGGGGCACTCTCGGCTCCAAATGGGGCATTAACCGCACTATGGCCCAAGTACATGCCCTATTGCTGGTCTCTCCCGAATCCCTCTCTGCCGATGATATCATGAGCACACTCAATATCTCTCGAGGCAATGCCAATATGAATTTGCGTGCATTAATTGATTGGGGGCTGGTCAAAAAAGAACATAAATCAGGCGAACGAAGAGAATATTTCTACGCCGAAAAAGATATCTGGGAAGTCGCCCAACAAGTGATCGTGGAGCGACGCAAACGAGAACTTAAGCCCGTACTCAAGGTACTTGAAGAGGTCAAAGAAGTTGAAAGCGGCGGGGAAGAAGCCGAACTTAAAGCTTTTGTAGATTCTGTCGGAGACCTGAGCAAAGTGATCAATCAAGCCGATAAGTTCCTCGAAGTAGTGGTCAAAGCTGACCGCAACTGGTTTTTCAACACCCTCATAAAAATGTTTGACCGCTCAGTGAAATCGTGATGCGGTCTTTTTTTGATATAAGCTTTCAAAAGTTTTTGAAAGTTCTAAACTTATGGTTTATAATTGCGTATCAAAAGTGTACTGCTAATCAATGACACTATGTTCGCAATCCTCAAATCCTTCTTCCCTAGCCGCAAAGTCGCTTCTGAAGTACGCCTCGTCGCCCTCGCCCTTACTTTGCTCAATCTGATTCCTGCGGGCTTTGGGGCTATGTTTTTCTTTACTGTCATCCCCTTCCCCGGATTGATTCTCTTTTGGTACCAACTTCAGATTGCCAAAGGCAAAGAAGTAATGGAGAGGACTCAAAGCAGTGCTGTCGTCGGTATCGTGTATAATATCTTTCTCCTTTTGTTTGCCATAGGCATGGGAGGCAAAGACATTTATTTCTATACCCTGATCACCTATCTCATGGGAGCCATCGGTCTCAACCTTTTGCTCCTCCGTGTCTATGATGAGTCGCTACGCACTAAGTAGCCAGCTTTCCTGCCCTTTTTTATCACTTCGTGGAACGCTTAAACATATCGCTATGCTTAATCATCTCAAACACCGCCTTGCTTCTGGTCGTCTTCCCTACGATGCTCGGTTAGTCTTCATTGCCATCGCCATCATCAATTTACCTGGCGCGCTCTTCGGGGGACTTTTCTTCTGGACTATTTTGCCGATACCGGCCCTGATTATATACGGTTTTGTCGTGGCTTTGGCCTTTGGCAAAAGCTCAGTGTCTACCGCCAAAACCATTAGCTCAATTGCCGCTATCTACCACGGGATCTTGTTGGCACTCCTTCTCTTCCAGTTTTATGAAATAGGCACCTTTAGCTCTGGAGAGGCAATATGGTCTCGTCTGGGAGTCTTTACCTATGTCGCTGGGCCTATGGGGCTCTATATGTTAGCACTGCGTCTGCTCAAAGAAACTCCCAATACCCCAAGCCATGCTTAGTTACCTCCGCCACAAAATGTCTCACAGCAAACTGTCTGCTGAAGCGAGAATGCTGAGCCTAGCAATTTTGTTGATCAATATCCCGTCTACTGTATTTGGTTTGGCCTATTATTGGCTAGTACTGCCGATTCCCGGTCTAATTCTTTATGGCTGCTTCATCGCAATTGTATTGGACAAACTTAAACGGGATTTGATCAAGACAGTAAGTGCTCTTGCCATATTATACCATTCGACTTTGTTGTTGATCATGATCGTAAGGCTGGGAGATCTTTACCCTCAGGACTTTATGGCTTGGTCTTATATCTCTAGCATACCCGTAGCCACCATCTGCTTTTGTATCGTTTTACTCCGCAATTTCAACGAAGCCCAAACCCATGAAACGAATTAAAATCATCCTCAACTGTCTCATCGCGGCTTTGGTTACAGCTGCCTTTGGCGCTGCTTTGAGTGATTATTTTCCGGAGCTAAGCGTTCGGCGAGGAGCCGTACAAATGCTGCTAATGGCCGGTACAGGCTGGATCGTACTGCTCTTGCTAGCACCATTTCGCCTCAAAAATTGGAACGATTACTGGGCCCAACTTAGCGTCATTATGGTCGTCGGGGTAAGTCTCCTACTGCCCTTCATATTGTTACAGTTTCTCTTTGGACCCATGCCGTATTGGCTTCCGATGGGCAGCGTTCTGCTCAGCAGTCTCACTATGCTATACCTACACTCGCTGTCGGTCTCTATGCTGGCAATTAGCCGTTATTGGACCGGGGCTTGGTTTGTCGCCTTGCAGTCTACGGCTGCCTTTTGGGTCTATTTTTTTCATCTCAGATAACACAAAAAATCATGTATAGTCCACTCAAGCAATTGCCGCTCCGCTTCAAAGGGGAGTTGCATGACATCGTCTTGGTCAATTTTAGCGTCGAAATGGACGAAATTGCCGATCAAGTCCCTCGTGATATCCGTATCCGCAACTTTGAGGGCCGCGCCATGATCTCCATGGTCAATGTCAAACTCAAGCAAATGCGTCCTTCCTTTTTGCCCCAATGGAGTAGCTTTGACTACCAACATATTGGCTTCAGACTCTTGGTAGAGGATCATCAGTATTATGAGGGACAGGACCGAGATCGAGGGATTTACTTTCTTGACTCTTTTACCACTCGGCCGCTGATGGCTTGGGGAGGGGCTCTACTCACTGATTATCGTCTGCAAACGGCTGAGATATTTAATGATCAGCATTCACTAGACCTGCGCAAAGGCGCGCAAATACTTTCTTATCGGGTGGCCGAAAACCAAGCTCCCGAACAGCACAATCATGAGTTGCTCCAAACTATTGGAGCGATCGATCGAGCTTATAGCAAACTGGGCTCCAAAACCCGAGTTACTCAAATCATGCGAGAGAAGTGGCCGCTGGCGCCAATGGAGGTGCTAGACTTTCGGACCAACTTCTTTCGCAGCGCTCGGCTCGAAGGAATTTTTAGAGTTCCAGAAATAATTCACTACAATTGGTTACCTCCTCGTAATATTTCTGTCAAAAAAAATGACACAAAAAGAATCAAAATCCCCAAAATATCCGTTATTAAGGCATGAGGATACCTGTCGTAGCTGGTACTATCGATCGTCGCATACTGATCAACTATCGAGTTGAGCTGAGTGTGCTACGCAAGATATTGCCTTCTCCTTTCCGCCCAACCGTGGTGGATGGCTATGGCATCGCAGGTATCGATTTGATTCGCTTCAAAAACCTCAGGGTCAAAGGCTTACCCAATTATCTTGGCTACACTTCCGAAAATGCAATCCATCGTATTTCCGTGGAATGGGATGAGCTAGGCGTTACCCAAAGGGGAGTCTATACGCCAAGGCTAGAGACGGATTCCTTTACTACGAGTATGGTGGGGAGTCGCGTTTTTCCGGGCTTTCATCATTGGTCCAAGTTCAAGCTAAGCGAGAGCGAGGATCAATTTAAGATCAGCGTTAAGCATGAAGGCAAGGAAATGATCCGATTGGAAGCGAAGCTCCGCGACCGTTTTCCGATGGAGTCAATCTTCCGGACCATGCCGAAGGCTTCACGTTTTTTTGCTGCAGACAAGATTGCTTACTCTCCTCGATTTCAAACGAGCATTTTTGATGGGGTGCAGCTCAAATGTCGCCGTTGGAACTTAGAACCTCTGATGGTCAATTCGCTTGATTCGCATTATTTTGAGCAAGCACATATGTTCCCTAAGGGTTCCATCTTTTTTGACCATGCCAGTATCATGCGTGGCATCGAACATGAGTGGCATTCTTGTGGAGATTTGATTGCTTCTCGTCCTATCCGTTTGGGCGGCTTTTTACTATGAATGTACTCTTTTTAGGAGGTAGTGGTCAGATTGGCTTTCCTACGGCAGCCCGCTTCGCGGAACGTTTCCCCATGCATCAGATTTGGGCTAGTTCACGCTCTGGGCAGGCCCCTGCTCCGACTCCTATAAATTTGACCTTTATCGCTTTTGATCCTTTTGAGGATGATTGGAGTTTGCTCCCGCAAGTGGATTTGGTCTACAATTGTGTGGGTCAGATTAAGGCTTCTAAGGCGATGTCCTTTGAACGAATTCATCTAGGCATGAGCCAGTTGCTGATTAGGCATCGTGCGGGGCTTGGCAATCCTCGGATTGTACAGCTTTCGGCTTTGGGAGCGGGTGAGCACCCTAAGGTGCCCTTTTTGGCAACCAAGGCGGCGGCGGACGAATGGGTGCTAAGTCGCGAGAATACTTATGTAGTACGTCCCTCCATCGTCTGTACTGAAAACACCATGTTGCTACGAAAGCTCAAGCAATTGGGGCGAATCAGCAAGTGGTTTGGCGGTCGCTTGATCTTGCCAGCGGGATTTTTGCAGGCGAAAGTCCAGCCGATTATGATCGAGGATTTGGCCGATCTGTTGATTGCGGTAGGCCTGGCGCCTAAGGGAGAGCGGATCATGCCGGCGGTAGGTCCTGGGGCTCTCCGCTTCGCGGAACTCTTATCTTTGGTCCACGACAAATCGTTCCCAGCATGGGAAATCCCTCGCAAACTGCTCGAACCCCTGATCAAGTATCTCGTCAGTCCTTTATTGCCTAGTCTGATCAACTACGACCAGTTTCGCCTCCTTTTTGAGGACAATGTAGGAGACAAAGCGTTCGGCGAAGCCCTGCTCCAAAGAACAATGGCCGATACAAAATCGTTTTGGACTCGGTAGGTGAGGCTTGCTAGCCGAACCTACGATCTTTTTAAAAATTGGATCAGTTCTGCTCGCGCTGTCTTCATAGCTAGAAGATAGGGAGTATTGCGTGTATGAAGACTAATTTGAGGAAAATTTAGGGGGAAGGGGAGCCCTTGCAGTCTCCCGGAGGCAAACCGCTTATCCTATGCTGTGCGGCCTTTCCGAATTACATATAGAGGTAGGGTTTCCAATCATCCCGTATCGCCCCGGCAAAATTCGACAAAAACATGACGAAACTTGGCCGGAAGGGCGCGTGGGTCATCTCCAAACCTGATTGGTCCAAAGTGAGGCTGCCTTTTTTGGCATTACACTTTTGACAGGCTGTGACCAGATTTTCCCAAGTGTCTTTACCTCCCGCCGATTTCGGCACGACATGGTCTATGGTGAGATGATTTCTCGAACCACAATAGACGCATCGATTACGATCTCGTTTAAAGATGTTTTGACGGGTGAGGTTGACCTTTTTGTAAGGAATCTGGACGTAACGGTGGAGACGAATGATGGAAGGATAATTAAAATCCTGTCCTACCGAACGTAATACTCTTTCGGAATTGGCGGTCAGCATCTCGGCTTTCTGTAAAAGTACCAACACGAAAGCCCGCTCAACGGAGCAGATACTTATCGCTTGATAGCTTTGATTCAGAACCAGAACGCTTTCTCGTGCAATCACCTTTATAAGTTACAAATATCTTCGCATGAAGAAAAATATATGCGAGGGCTCTTTGGCCCCCTCTGGCATGATGCCTTGCTCACTCAATTTGTCTTGTCTAACCTTGCCGGAGGCGTGTAAAATGTGCCCTTGACCATCTACTATGCCCACATGCGTAACTCGATCAGTACCCGCTTTGCCAAAAAAGGCAAGATCACCCGCTGCCTGCTCCGCAAAGGCGACCTCTTCGCCTTGCTTGGCCTGTTGAGAAGAATCTCTTGGCAACTCGATCCCGATAAGCCGATAAAGCAATTGGGTATAACCAGAACAATCGATACCAAAACTGGATCTGCCGCCCCAGAGATAAGGCGTATTGCGAAAGCATCTGGCTAAGGCTAGAAGTTGGTCCGTGTCCTGCTGCGGTATCCAACGTAGATCTGCACCAGGCCGCCATTTTTTATCACTGATCGTGAACGCACCCATCGGCCCATTGGTGGCTTGAGGAATACGGGCACCCATCGGCAATCGTAAACTGCTGTCATCTTCCAAAATCAGGCTGCCACCCATGACGAAGGCAAATTTTTGCGACTGAGCGTTCTCCGCAGGAAGTAGCATCTTAGGAGTCAGCCAACCTTCATACCCATCGGGCTGGAGCCTCACCTGCCACCAATCTTTGTGACTATCGTCGATCAATTCACAACTTTCGCCAAATAGCATTTGACTGACCATTTCGGCGCCTTCTCTGGCTTCGGCCCGCAAGGGAATTACGGCTTCTTGTGCGATGTACTGCATTGAACTGAAGTTACAAGGAAATGTGATTACACTTGTTAAGAAAAGATTAAATAGCGAAATTAGCTCTGCGGACGTACCGCACGGCTTAAATGTTAAATTTAAGTTTCACCTTCCATCACTTCTTGCATGACAGCTTTCTGCTTCGGGTAGAAAGCTGTTTTTTTTATAGGGGGAGCCTTCGACGCAGCGGGCTAAAATGACTAGTTCCCGATTTTGGGAACGCATTCGCTTCAAGCTAAGTGGAAATTCATTGGTTTTTGCTTCGCAGAACGCTTTAGTGTCATTTGTTAGTGTCATTTGGGAGAATCATTCCTCCCCCTCCGAAGGGGGACAAAACCTTCGGTTTATAAAACCATTCCCCCCTTTGGAGGCTACGGATTGTACATAAGTGTTTTAACGGATGGAAATTTTGGAAATTTCATTCCGGAAATTGCTTGGAGCGGCGCGGAAAGCGCTTATCCGGGATCTCTACAGCTTCCTGATCTTTCCCAAAGATCCCGGATAATCCGCCTGCACCTTGTTTCAGTGCATTTTCGGGATGACGTGATAAGTTGTTGAAAATCATATACTTGCACCCAGGTATCCCAAAGTGTTCCACTCTTTGTAGAAGATGTGAACAAGCCGTAGCCTTTGGAGGGGGTAAGGGGGAGGAAAAGGATAAGCGTATTGCGAAGCAAAATCCTTTGGAGATGAACAGGAGAGAGCAGCTATGCCTGGGCTGGATTGGTTCATATTGTCATCCTGACCGAAGTGGAAGGATCTACTCATTTTCTCATGAAAATAAGCGTTCCGCGGAGCGGTAGAGAAAGAGAATGCCCCCAATCAGACTTGGACATCAACAGAGGAGCTTACTATCTTGTGATTTGCTATGCGAGCCTACCTTACATATCTGATCCTTGCCCTGCTCAGTCTGAGTCAAATCGTTTCTGCGCAGAGTTTGCTGGGGCCGACCAACCGCCTTTGGGAAGGCATGGAAGTCGGAGCGGACGGCTTTTCGGGTGTCTTACTACGCCATCGCCCTGATCAAATGACATTTGCTTTGCCTCAGTCGTTTTGGGCGCTGAGCCTCGAGATGCGCAAGCAGATGTTGGGGCAGCGATATTGGCAGGGACTTTATAACTATCCGAAGCTGGGCTGGACCTTTTTGATGCAATCATTTGGCAATGATCAGGTGTTGGGGCGCTCTTATAGTTTGTATCCATTTTTGGATCTCGATCTCGTCAAACGCGGCAATCTGAGCCTGAGTTTTAGAGTCGGATATAGTTTTGCCTGGTTGCCCAAAAAGTTTGACATCGAGACCAATCCCGAAAATACGGCCATTGGCTCTCGTCTCAACAATCTGACGATGCTGGGACTTTTTGCGGAGTACCGCTTCGCGGAACGCTGGTATCTCAGGGCGGGCGGGCAGTTTACGCACACTTCAAATGCCCGCTACAAACAACCCAATCTCGGACTCAATACCGCCAAGCTACGCTTTGGACTCAGTTATCAGCTCAAGCCGGTCGAGAGTCTGAGCGAATATCCTTATGATGAGTATCCTTTGGCTAAGCGCTGGCGGCCCTTTGTGCGATTTGGTTTGGCGGGCAAGGAGCAAAAAGTAGCGGGTGGGCCTCGCTATTTGGCTTATTCGGTCTCGGCCGGTGCCGGCTGGATGTATAGTCGCAAAAATCAATTGCAGCTCGGGATGATGCTCGTTTATGACCGAGCGATCGAGGCGTTTATGATTGAACAGGAGATCCCCTTTCGCAACGAGAACCCCAACTTTCGGCCGATAAGACCCGCCCTATTGGTGGGACATGAGTTTTTGTTTGGGCGGGTAGGGGTATTGACCCAAACCTTTTGGTATTTGGACAAACCCTTTGTCGGTGAGGAATTTATGGGCTTTCAGATAGGACCGAGTATTTATTGGAAACAACCCCAGCATTGGGATCGCCTCAATTTTTTTGCAGGAATCTATTTAAAAGCGCACAAAGCGGTGGCAGATTACGTAGAACTTACGGTGGGCTTTGGTTGGTAGGCCCCGAAGGTACTTTTGAAGCAATTTTTTCTGTAATTTTGCCAGCCGAATTTAAGAGCAATGGCCAAAGACAAAAAGCTAGAGCGCCGCTACTCTCTCAATGTAGCGCGTCTAAACCCCGGCAAGTATCAAGATAGTTTTGAGATAGATGGAGAGTTCTTCTCCTACTTTGAAAGCCCACTCGCAGAAAGCGGTGAGGCTAAGGTCGATTTGGAGATCGATAAGGCCAATACGCACATGGATGTCAACTTTCATGTCAAAGGTCAAATCATGATCCCTTGTGATCGTTGTGGAGAGCTGTATCCCTATGAGATTGACACTGATTATCGCATCATCTACAGCTTTGATGAAGATATGGATTTTGAAGGTGAGGAAGTGATGTACGTGAGCGATGATGAGCCTCAGCTCAATCTGATGCAGGAGTTTTATGACATCATCAATTTGGCGATTCCCTTTCGCAAGGTGCCAGATAAATCCATCCACCTCTGTGATGCCAAAGTCCTAGAGATATTGGGTTTAGATGCTGAGGGCGAGCCCATTGGAGGTGTCCCGCAGCAGGCGGAAGAATTGCCAGAGCCCGAAGAGGAGGAAATCGATCCTCGTTGGGCGGCATTAAAAAAGTTGAAAGACCAGAGCGAGTAAGGGCATTTTTATGGGCTCAATGAAGGTCGGTTTGAGGGCTTGGCTTAGATCTGATTCTTTATTTATTCAAAAAATCAAAAATTCTTCTTTCACCCTTTGCGTAAATCTGTAAGAAGCCCTATCTTTGCAGCCAGTTTATTTCAAGAAGAAGATTTCCAAACCAATAAATCATAAGTCGAGATGGCGCATCCGAAGCGAAAAATATCGAAGCAAAGAAGAAACAAGCGCAGAACGCACCTAAAGCTTAAGCCTTCTCCTTACTACCTCGATCCTGAAACAGGTGAGCCGGTATTGTATCACCGCGTAGCCTTAGATAGTGGATACTATCGTGGTCGTCAGGTGATCGAAGGTCGCGACGAATAGAAGCAAATATTGGTTTAGAGGCCTAGCCTTTGAACTGGTTTAGATATATCTATCGCTAGCAAATTTACCCTTGGGTATCTTTGTTAGCGATATTTTTATGGCCTCGCCAAACGCTCAATTGCGTTGGAGGCAGTTTGATTTTGGGGGGAGATTTGGAGAACGTTTTGATAACTGTCGATAGATTCTTGCGTTCGGCCCAGCCGCTCATAAGCTTGCCCTAAACTGAGGTGAGGGATATAAGAATTGGGATAATTGCGTTGATTGAGTTCCAAGAGGGCGATTGCCTTGGCTTGTGTCAGGGTATCGCTTAGCCAAAACATGCCAATTTGGTTGAATAAATAGCCGGGAGGTAGAACTTCATAGCCCATATTTTGAGAAAGCCTACGATAGTAGTTCTGAATCGAGCGGGCGTCTTGCTTTGATAGATTGCTCAGCGGCATGCGATAATCCCCAAAAATCATCTTGAGGCCGTTAGGGATGGCGGCTAAGGGGACAGAAAAGTGGTCCTCATCTGGGAAATATCGATAGCCAAAATTGAAGCTTTGATTTTGCATCATTGTCGCTTTGAAGGCTTGTATGGCTTGGCCGCTGCGCGAAACGTCGGCTCCTGGATTGAAAGGATTGCTCGCCTGAGCGAGATAAAAGCGAAAAAACCTATCGGGAGGATTTTGGGCCAGTCGATCCACAATCCATACGTCATCCCACCACAAACTCGGATCAATCGCCAAAAAGGCGTCAAATGTCACATGTTCCAGCATCGAATAAGCCGCAAACAAGCCGGCAAATGAATGCCCGATTAAGAGTCTAAAAGGCTGAGTACGATAGGTGCTATCGATATGTGGTAATAGTTCCTCGGAGAGGAAAGCATGAAAAGCACCCGCCCCACCGCTTTCGGCCAGTTGATCTAAGCGTTCTCCGGAGGAGGAAAGCATAGACTCGGTTGGTAGAAAATCTCGGTTACGATTGGTATTGCGTACTGCCACCAAAATCATCTCGGGAATTTCCTCTACACCCGGAGCTGCTAATGTCTGAATCATGCCAGAGCTGAGGTGAAATAAGCGCCCTCCATCGAGCAAAATCGCAACTGGATAATGTTTGTTGAGATAGAGTGCATCAGCCTCATAAGACGCAGGCAATTGGACGATATAGGACCGGTCTTCGTTCAGTATCTCCGAATGAATCTGATGCTCAGTACCAATGCTAAACACATCCTCTTGGGCATATAGGGCTAAGCCGCTAAGCAGGCAGCTAAAAAGAATGGAGATACGTAAGCTTTGCATTAAACGTCTTTTGAGTAATTGGTCATCTCGGCAGCAAATTCATCGACAAAGAAATTGTCCATTTCATCGGCTTTGAGGGCTAGACCCGTCAAGTTGGCCTTGATCTCCTCAGCATAATCGGTAAATATCTCGGAGATATGCACTCGATACGATAGGTAAATCTGGCTATCATTGATGGCCAATGAGTAAGGCGAAACTGGGTCGCTCAGCAGGTAGGTATAGAGTTCCTTGAGCTTGGATTTGGGGAGACGATTGAGGGGAGAGGTCGCATAAAGATAGTTTTGCTGGTAGACAAAAATGCGTATCTGCGAACTGCCTTGATGAAACACCCAGTAATCGTATCCAGCACGTGCGAGTGCGGGATCCATATCGAGATCACTGAGGGCACTTTCCACAAAACGGGCAAAGTGGGTCAGTTCTGCTTCCTCAAATAGATTGGCGTCTATATTGGTACCGCAATTGGGGCAATAGTCTGTGGCTTCAAATAGTAAAGTCTGACAGGAATGGCACTGGACCGAGTATTGACCCTCTGGATTGAGCTCCATGGCGGCTAGGGCTTCATCTAGGACGGTCAGAGGGATGGCAAAACCGACATTGTCTGCATTGGTAAACTTAGCCGTCGTTACGCCTACTACCTCAGCATTGGCGTTGAGCACGGGCCCTCCACTGTTGCCGGGATTGACGGCTGCGTCTGTCTGGATATAATATTTCCCGTCCATGAGTTGACGGGGAGAGGATACGATCCCTTCGGTAACGGTAAAAGGCATCCCAAAGGGAAAGCCTAGCACATGCACTTTGTCGCCTGCGCTGAGATCGGAATTAGGTGCTTTTTGGAGGTGCGGAACCGTCTCGGATAGCTCCGCCTCTACTTTGAGGAGGGCCAAATCGATGTCAGGATTGGTAAAAACGACATGCGCGAGAAAATGGTCTTGCTGCATGTCCTCTAAGGCTACTTTCTTATTGCCCGCGATCACATGATGATTGGTGACCACAAGATTGTAGTCTCTCAGAAAAAAGCCTGTACCACTGCCAGAAGCAGTTTTGATCTTATAGACAGCAGGGGCGACGGTCGCGTGATTCTTGTTCATTCATCACAAGGTAATAAATTTTCAATATCCAATGTTCAATTATGAGCTTGGATATTTTTTGATAAAAATGGAGGGTTTTGCAATTAATTTCCCTTAATCTTTTCCCAGAGAGCGTCCATTTGTTCTCCTCCCATACGCGAAGCATCGGGTCGAATGGTTTCGATGTCTACGATGGTGCTGTCTTCCTCTACCAATTTGTAGATAAAGCTAAAAGGCATGGGATCGTCTGGATTTTCTGGGCCGAGGTCTATCAGGCCAAAGCGCATATCATACCAATGGATGGTGTCATTGAGCTTACGGGTGACAAATTGCTCTTTGCTGAGCCAATGAAGCCCTTTTACCACTCGATCGTCTTCATAAGGTTCGAGGTTTTTGCGTTGTTTGGCAAAGTATCGAAACTTGATGTTGCGCGCATCGCCTAGCAGAGAGTGGTAAGCCATTTCGTATCCGCTGGGTTCTTCGGCCACACAGTACCAGAGGATGCTGTTCATAAAGGTCGGATAGGTGGACAGATTGCGGACACTTTTACCCTGCTTATGGAGTGCATTTTTGAAGTAGGCTTCGGCGGTGAGCTTATTGGTGACGGTAATGACGAGATAAAAACAACTAAGGGCGATCCCTAGCCAGTTCCAAAACCTACGCGCTTTGCTCGTTCTCCGCAGGAATAAAGCTACGATCAGACAGATACCAAAGGGGACAGTATAGATGGGGTCTACTACGAAAATGCTATTTATGGCAACTCTATAATCCGTAAACGGATAAAAAAGCTGGGTACCCCAAGTCGTAAAACAATCGAGCAAAGGATGGGTCAATAAGGCCCAAAAGGCCAGCCAGGTCCAGTTTTGCTGAGTGCCGAGTTCGATATTGTAGAGTTTTCGGATCCCCCAGCCGATGGCTGGAGCGGCGAGGATACAAAACAAGATGGAGTGCGAAAACCCTCTATGGGCGGCAGTCGCATCATATTGCCCCAAAAATAAATTGGCGATGACATCTAGATCTGGAAGGGTACCGCAGATTGCGCCCCACATGGCTGCCTTATTACCGGCCTTTTTTCCGAGTACGGCTTCACCGACGGCTGCCCCCAATACAATTTGACTTACTGAATCCATGAGGACAAAACTACATAATTGTCTAATTGTTGAAGGAGGGAATTTTGTAATTCTTGATTGGGCCGAAATGAGTAGCGTTTGCTTTGGCTGTTTTCGAGGAGCTGAGTTTGAAAGATCTTGAGTAGCAAATCCCTGCAAGCCCACGATCTCTTATCTGCGAGAATTGAAGATTATAAAAATCTCTTAACCTTACATTTAGTCTCAATCGGTAAAGGTGGGTAATCCACGGCTTGGAATTTAATCGTTCACTGAAGGTTGGAAATGAAGACTTACTGCCCTAAATTTTGGATGAAAAGGAGTCAGAATATCGCCCCTAAGCTTCTGAAGCCCGATCAAACACAGCGGAACACACCTCTAGCTTATTGCTAACTACATACTTCTGACCATGAACTTTGGCTTAATCCGCCTGCCGTTGTGGGCCGTATTTCTTACGCTTTTTATTTTACCATTTTCGTCATTTTCTCAAAATGGCTTTACTCCTGACATCACCCAGGGTTGTAGTCCTATACAGGTAAACTTCACCCCCACTGTGCCCGGAGCAACAGACTATTATTGGCAATTTGGCAATGGTTCTTTTTCCAATTTGGCCAATCCTGGCGTTATCTATCTCAACCCTGGCATATTTACCGTAAGTCTGACAGTAACCCTTGGAAATGGGAGTACCCAGACATTTACGCAAGCAAATCTCATCGAAGTATTTGCCAATCCTCAAGCAGATTTTAGCAGTAACCTGAGCAATATTTGTACGGGGCAGGATATCGCCTTTACAGATTTGTCGTCCCCGGGCTCAGCTCCTATCGTGAATTGGCTATGGGACTTTGGCGACGGGACCACTAGCTCCTTGCAAAACCCAGTTCATACTTACGCTTTTGCGGGTAGCTTTACGGTGAGTTTGGTGGTTACGGATGCCAATGGTTGTACAGACCTGCTAGCGCAGAACGCTTTTATCGATGTCAACCAGACTCCCAATGCCGATTTTGTACCAGATAATGCTTTTGGCTGTACTCTCCCTTTTACAGTTAATTTTTTGGGGCAATCAACCTCGCCGGGCTTGACTCATAGCTGGAACTTTGGCCTTGCCGGAGCAAACTCTAGTTCTCCCTCCCCTTCATTTACTTACAATACGGCTGGCCTTTACTCTGTCTTACATATCGTATCGGACACACTGGGCTGTGCCGACACCACGGTCAAAATCAATTTGATCAGTGCAGGGCTCAATACTGTAAATGTCCAAGTGAGTGATAGTGTGGTATGTATTGGGGAGTCCATCACTTTTACGTCTGGGGCGGCGCCCGGCTCTATTGTCTCTTGGGACTTTGATTTTAACAATCAAACGAGTTTTGTACCCTCCACAGTTTTTACCTATACGGTAGCGGGAGTGTATAATGTCACGACCAGTATCAACGATCCCAACGGCTGTACCTTTAATGCCAGTCGGACCATTGTGGTCAACAATCCGCCGGTAGTAAACTTTGCGGTTTCAGATACGCTTTTTTGCGATCCCCCCTTCAATGTCAACTTTACCCCCAATATCACCGGAGCTGCTCCCTTTACTTACCAATGGGCTTTTGGGGCAGGAGGTGGTTCGACAGCCTCCAATCCTAGTTTTACCTATCCGGTACTGCCGATATTCAACCAACCCTACGAATATGACATCAGTCTGATTGTAACGGATGCCAATGGTTGTCGGGCTACTAGGGTTTACAATGATTTGATTGTGACGGGGCAGACGGAGGTAGATTTTAACGCTGATCCCACGGAGGGCTGCGCGCCACTGTTTACCAGTTTTACGGGTGTTGGGACCTCGACCTCCCCCTTTGTTGATTGGCGTTGGGACTTTGGCGATGGCAATATCGACAGTGTTCAAAATCCAACTCATACCTATCTGACGACCGGTACTTGGGATGTGCAATTGATTGGCACGACGGCTTTGGGCTGTGTAGATACTTTGTTTAAGCCCGGCTATATGCGTGCGGGAGATACCCCAACGGCTGATTTTTTTGTCGATACCACGGTCAATTGTGCAAGCGGTGGACATCAGTTTACCAATTTGTCTACTGGGGCAACCAGCTATTATTGGGATTTTGATGATGGCACCAATACGACGGCCTTAGATCCTTTTCATCAGTTTTTGGATACAGGATTTATGGATGTGATGCTGATTGCCTTTGATCGAGGCTGTCCTGACACGATGATCAAGCCGATGTTGCTTTATGTCCGAGGGCCGATTGCCATTGCCAATCCGCCTAATCTGGTGTTATGTGACAGTCCTGCGGTAGCGAGCTTTACTGATTTTTCCATCGCCGCGATGGATTACTATTGGGATTTTGGGGATCCGAGCACTTTGGCAGATACCTCCAACCTGCCCTCTCCTTCTTGGGAATATTTGACTCAAGGAGCCTATCAAGTACAGCTCATTGTAACCAACGATACCACAGGCTGTGCCGATACGCTCAACCGATTGGTGAGCTATGAAACGATAGAGGCAGACTTTGTCGTTAATAAAACCTACGGTTGTGATCCCGTCACTATCCAGTTTTCCTCCCTTACCCCCAATGCGGTGGGTTGGCGTTGGACGATGGGAGATGGGACTTTTCCCATCTACAGTTCGCCTAATCTGAGTTACACTTACCAAGGTGTCAATAACTACTTCGTCGAATTGCAAACTACCAACTCGATTGGTTGTGTAGATGATACCATAGTCGGGCCACTTTCCTCCTTCCGGCCTAACGCCAATTTTACCAATTCTACTCAGACGGTTTGCGTGCCAGATATCGTCAGTTTTACTGACCTAAGCACTTCACTCGCACCGATTGCTTCTCATGCGTGGACCTTCGGTCCAGCTGGTGCTAGTGCTGCGAGCCCGAATCCGATCTACAATTATCTCAATGCCGGCAACTATAGTGTTAGCTTGACGGTTACGGATACCGCTGGTTGTAGCGACTTATATACCATTCCACAACCGATCGTGGCTACTCAGCCCGTGGCTGATTTTAGTACGCCTTTTACTACCAACTGTATCAATAATCAGCTCTTATTTACCAATCTCTCAGCGGGTACAGGCCTCAGCTATCTCTGGGATTTTGGCGATAATACGACCTCTTCGCTGCAAAATCCCGCTCACACGTACACCCAAAATGGATCTTATACGGTCAGTTTGATTATTACTGATTTTCAAGCTTGTGCTGATACGATTGTAAAGAATAACTATATCATCATAGAGACACCGCTCGTGGACTTTGTGGCGGATACCTTGCAAGCCGACTGCCCTCCGCTGAATGTCAACTTTACCTTCAGTGCTTTATCGAGTCATATTTTCAGTCAATGGGACTGGGACTTTGGCGATATGGGAGTGGGGGCTGGCCCCAACCCTGGACATATCTATACCGATCCGGGTATCTACACTGTTACCTTAGTCGCGACGGCACCCTCGGGTTGTCGAGATTCGGTGGGCTATGACAATCTGATTCAGATCGGTGGGCCTACGGGAGATTTTACCTTTACGCCCCAACAAGCCTGTCCGGGGATTCCGATCAACTTCAGTGCGACGGGCACCAATGTGGCGGTATTTCGTTGGGACTTAGGGGGCGGGTTTTTGGCTGTGGGCCAAGATGTCTCGCAGCTATATCCTTTATCGGGTACTTACAATCCCTTATTGATCGTAGAAGATAGCAATGGTTGTCAGGTAGTGGTGCCTCCTATCGGCCCCTTGACGATTCACCCTGCACCCAATGTCAATTTCAGCGCCAACTTTCCAGTACTTTGTGATAGCGGAACGGTCAGTTTTACGGATTTAAGTACGATTCTCAGCGGTTCGCTCAATATTTGGGATTGGGACTTTGGTGATGGAGTAGGAGGGAGCACGATGAGCAATCCTACTTACGATTATACTCAGCCTGGAGTCTATGACATCAAGCTCTTGGTTACCAGTGCCTTGGGCTGTGTCGATTCTTTGACACAGACGGCTTTAGTTGAGGTTTTTCCCTCGCCGACGGTAGAGATTGGTGTATCGGATAGTACAGGCTGCGAGCCATTGGCGGTTCAGTTTTCGGATTTATCGCCTTCGTCGAACGCTCCTACCCAATCTTGGTTTTGGACATTTGGGGTTCCCGGTACCTCCAATAATACCCCTGGCCCTAGCTTTACCTATCTCCAAGATGGTTCCTATATTTCAAGCCTGACCTTAACGGATACCAATGGGTGTTCGGGCGTAGATTCTCAAGCAATCGAAGTTTGGCCCATACCTGAGGCCGCCTTTTTTAGCCCTGATACCCAAGGCTGTGCCCCTTTGTTGACTCAGTTTTTTGATCAAACTCCAACTGCGATTAGCTGGCAATGGGACTTTGGCGACAATAGTCCCCCTTCCTTTGATGAGGACCCTATGCATCTCTATGCCAATGATGGCTTCTATGATGTCAAGCTCAAGGTCGCAGATGTCAATGGTTGTGAAGACTCATTGACTCGTGCCGACTATGTGCGTTTGCAACATCCTGTGGCGGATTTTGCCTGGAGTGATTCGGTGATCTGTCCCTTAGAACCAGTTGATTTTACCGATCAAAGTAGTGGATTATGGCCAATACTGGCTTGGGAATGGACGTTCGGCGATGGAGCCGGAAGCACCCAACAAAACCCGGTATATCCCTACCCCAACACTGGTCTATATGACCCCCAACTAATCATCCGCGATATATATGGCTGTCGTGATAATGTCCAAAAAACGGCAGCAATTGAGGTCTTAATTGACGAAGTGCCTAGTGCACCAGCTATTCGCTATGTTTCCGTAATTAGTGAGACCAGTGTGAGGATAGCATTTGATCAATACGCCAATAATAAAGGAGATTTTGGAGAGTATGTACTGCAACGGCAAGATGCGGGAGGCAATTGGCAGATCGTTTTTACCAGCGATGATATCTTGGCGACTACTCATGTGGATGGCGGGCTCGATCCTACCCAAAATGTGTATTGTTATCGCCTATTGGTGAGCAATCATTGTGAAAGTATTTCGTTTGCGGCGACGGCCGAGACGCATTGCACGATTTTGCTGCAAACTACCCCCCTGCAAGAGGCCGTACAGCTAGATTGGACTGATTATGTAGGCTGGGACAATGTCTATCGCTACGAAGTCTATCGCGTTGGCAATTATGGTACCGCCCAAAGTATTCTCCTCGCAACGCTCCCCGCTACCCAACTTAGTTGGACCGATACCAATACTGTCTGTTCAGAAGAGATCCTGTATCGAATTTTTGCCTTTGAAAGTGGGAGTAATTATCGCTCGCTTTCCAATGTGAGTGCTGGAATATCTCTACACGATCCTCCCGCAGAAGCCTTAGATATGCTCAATGTCAGCGTGCTAGATGATGCCTTTATCAATCTGACTTGGGAAATCCCACCGACTGTGCTTTACGCCAGCGAATTAGTAGTAGAACGCAATAGTGGCAATGGCTTTGTGGATTGGTATCGTCAGGCGATCAGTGATCCAGCTACTGAGGTGGATGATTTAGACGCGGATGTACACCGACAATCCTATCAGTATCGTGCGTTTGTCGAAGACAGCTGTGGCGATAGAACGCCGATCGGTCGAGTCGGTACGAGCATTTATTTGCAGGCTTATCGCGAGGATGGGGTGATCTATCTCAGTTGGAATCCATATGAGCAATGGGAGCAGGGCGTCGATTATTATGAACTATCAGCCTACAATGAGCAGAGCCTACAATACGAACTGATTGCTCAAATCGATGCAGATTCGGCCCGTTATGAAGATCGAGTTACAGATTGGCAACAAGGCAGTCTTTGTTATCGGATCACGGCCTGGGAATCCGGTGGCAATGGGCAGCAAAGTACCTCCAATGAAGCCTGTGTAGTGCTAGAGCCTTTGCTTTTTGCGGCAAACGCATTCACCCCCAATGAAGATGGATCCAATGATCGCTTCCTCATTGAGGGGGTATTTTTAGAAGCGTATGAATTGCGGATATACAATCGTTGGGGGAGACAATTATTCAACTCCAATACGATTGGTGCGGCTTGGGACGGGACGGCCAATGGTGCTCCGGTCCAAGAAGGAGTCTATGTATTCATCGCCGAAGGACTCGGCTACAATGGTGAACGCATCCGCAAAGTCGGGACGGTAACGCTAATCCGTTAACGCCAAGCCCCGATGATGGCTCCCATCATGATCATAAACAAGATCTGATAGCCGGCGTCGATGGCCCATAATGTAAAAGACTTACGCTGATATAAAACATTGATCGCCATGGAAGGCCCCACCCATAAAAAGCCCACTAACAAGCCCAGATGGGCGCCTTCTAGCCAGTCAGAGCTTTCGTGGCCTTTCATAAAGATGCCGATGCCAAAAGCCATGAACAGCATCATCACAAAACTCGACCCAAAGATGGCGGCCATATTACCTCCTTGAAGGTATTCGTCCGTAAAGCCGAGGCTTTTTTGCCATGTTTTGCCAAATAAAATTGGGCTGTACCAAAGGGCTCCGAGACCAAATGCGGCTACGGCAGCTACCAATACAGCCAAGTAATTGATACCTGAAAATAGATCCATTAGTAATAGTGTTATGTAAGTGATAGTGTCCGGATAAGATAGAAACCTAGCTGCAAACATGAAAAGAACTCAACTTAGCTTCTGGAAAGAATTACTGCTTCTCCCTCGCTACCAAAGCTTTCTTTTGGCGCTGGGAAGACGGAGGCTCCTAATGTTTTTTTGCTTCAGCCTTCTGTTTGCCTCGCTGCAAGCGCAAATCAGCATTAGCGCCGACCAAAATAGTGGTTGTGCTCCCTTTGTAGTAGAGTTTACGGCTACAGCGCCGAACGCTACCTCTTACCAATGGGACCTCGGCAATGGCAGTTTTTCCAATTTGCCCAATCCCGGTACTACTTATCTGCAGGGAGGTAATTATGACGTGAGCTTGACTGTTGGCTA
>JBCAWW010000009.1:0-20066 GCA_038534415.1 Bacteroidota bacterium
ATCCAATTGATGCCCGGGGTTCAATCTGGTAGCGGGACATCGTCTAAGAGGATCAGGTTTTGGTCAGGTCCGCCACCGCGAACGTAAAGTCCTGTCGCTCCCTCGCTACCAGATTGAACCCCGGGCATCAATTGGATCGCCTTAATCACATCAACTTCACCGAGTAGTGCCGGTAGCATCTTGATTTGTTTGATCGGGATATCCACGGTACTCATTTCGGTACGCTCTTGGAGGGCGCGTTCGTCTTCGGCAACAATCACCACCTCATCTACCGTAAAAGCCGCGAGAGAGATGTTGATGACAGTGTCCGCTTGAAGATTGATGATCTGCTTGTAAGTCTGGAAGCCCGCATTTCCAGCCACTAGTTGGACTTCCCCTGCGGGCAACGATAAGCTAAAGAAGCCGAAGTTGTTGGAGAGGGTACCCTTGGCTGAAAGTGCATCATAGACTCGGGCTGAGATCAGTTTTTCGCCGCTTTCGGCATCAGTGAGATAGCCACTGATTGTGTAACGCTCTTGAGCGTTGAGAGCAAAAGCGTTTAGCAACGCTAATAGCATAAAGAGACCCCTACGGAGCCTAGTAGTATCTTGCATAGAAATAGGTTAAGTACATCTGACAGATAGCAGACGGCTTGTCCTCGCAAAACGTTGCTCATTTTAAGGGGAAATATTTTTGTACTTTTGATATATGTTCATCCCATTTTTTCTCAAACTGCGCCAGCATGGCATAAAATGCTCTATAAAAGAGTATTTGGATCTCATGGAGGGCCTGCAGCAAGGAGTAGTCGAAGGCGGCTTAGAGGAATTTTATTTTCTCGCTCGGGCTAGTCTCGTCAAACATGAAGGACAATTTGATGCTTTTGACGTTCTCTTTGGTGAATATTTTCATGGCAAAGAGGGGATGAGCAAAGACTTTTGGAAGGATGTGCCGGAAGAGTGGTTGCGTGCGGAGATGGAGAAGGTCATAGATCCTGAAGACCTCAAAGCGATTGAAGAAATGGGGGGCTTGGATGAGCTCATCGACCGCTTCAAAAAGCTGATGGAGGAACAAGAGCAGCGTACCGAAGGTGGCGACCAAAATATCGGCACAGGCGGCACTTCCCCTTTTGGCAATAATGGCTACAATCCCAAGGGATTTCGTATCGGTCAGGACAAAAGTCGTCATCGCAATGCGGTCAAAGTTTGGGATAAACGCAAATACGCCAATCTCTCCGACAAGGCCGAACTCAATACACGTAACCTCAAGCTATTGCTAAAGCGACTCCGTGTCCTTACCCGAGAAGGGATGCAAGACGAGCTTGATCTCAATGGTACCATTAGGGCAACTTCTGACAATGCTGGCTATCTCGATATCAAGATGCGGGCACCGCGTAAAAACCGAGTAAAGGTACTTTTACTGCTAGATATTGGGGGCTCCATGGACGATCATGTAGAGATGTGCCAACGTTTGTTTACCGCTGCGCGGCATGAGTTCAAGCATCTCGAATACTATTATTTCCATAACTGCCTTTATGAGTTTGTGTGGAAGGACAATAATCGCCGCCATCAAGAACGCATCTCTACTTGGGAGTTGATCAATAAATACAACAAAGATTATAAACTCATCTACGTAGGAGACGCAGCCATGTCGCCGATTGAGATAATGTATCAAGGAGGGAGCGTGGAGCATTGGAACGAAGAGCCGGGCATGGTTTGGCTGCAACGCATGAAAGATCATTTCCCGTACATGGCTTGGATCAATCCTAACCCAGAGTATGCTTGGAACTACTATCAATCGACAGAGCTTCTGCGTAAATACATGGACTTTAGGATGTTCCCGATGACCTTAGACGGAATCCAGCAAGCCATGAAATCGCTCAAAGATCTAAGGGTGAAATTTGGTGATCCAAACAACTCAAAATCATATGAGTAGCAAAAAGGTCGGTATTGTACTTTCAGGGGGAGGGATGCGTGGCGTAGCTCACCTTGGAGTATTAAAAGCCCTAGAACGCTACAAAATTGAGCCCCAATTTATTTCTGGAACTAGCGCCGGTGCGATCGTTGGCGCACTCTATGCTGCAGGCTGTTCGGTGGCAGATATGATGAAGTTTTGGGAGCAAAGCCTCCCCTTTGATATCAGTTACTTCAATTATCGTAAGCCGGGCTTGTTGGATATGGACAAGACGGCTAGTCTCCTAAGTGAATATCTAAAAGTCGAGCAGTTTGAAGAGCTTGACAAAGCGCTTTTTGTTACGGCCACTGATATGGTGGGAGGTGAGGCGGCTATTTTCTCCTCCGGAGAACTCTTAACCGCCGTGGCTGCCTCCGCAGCCTTTCCCATAGTGTTTTCGCCGGTAGAAATTGCCGATAAACTCTATCAGGATGGCGGGATCATGAACAACTTCCCAATAGAGCCGCTGCGCGAACGCTGCGACATCATCATTGGCGTCAATGTGAGTCCGCTGGGCAGGGTTGCTCGCGAAGATCTTGACAATAGTCTTGGTATCATCGAAAGAGTCTATGACTTGGCGACAGATATCACCGTCCGAGCCAAACAGGCTGAGTGTCATGTGCTGATTGCACCAGAATTATTGGCAGGATTTGCCACCTTTGGTTCTGAGCATATCGCTGAAATCTTTAAAATCGGCTATGACTTCGCGATGGCTAAAATGCCCTTACTGCTGGATTTGATGGAGATGGATTCGTCGATGTCGGTTTAGCGCATTGGCAAAAAGCGAAGCGAATATTCATTGATTTCTGCTTCGCAGAACGCTGGGACGACGAGAAATCTCATAAAGGTCAAATTGTATCACAATTGGAGAAATGATGATCCCGATTTCGGGACTCAGCCGCAAGAGGAGTCGAAATAAGGCCGCAGACGGCCATTGATAAGCGTTCTGCGAAGCAAAACCCCTTGGCATGGCCCCTGATTGATTCATTTTTTAGGAGCAAATCTGCTAGGGCCAAAGCCCTGCATAAGCCTTATTGTTTGAGCCAAGTTTGAGATTGCCGCAGGCCGTCAGGACCTATCAACTGGATTCGGTAAATGCCAACAGGCAGGAAATGGGTATTGATTTGGGCTTGACGAGTAAAACTTTGGCGTTTGTGTAAGCGTCCCAAGGCATCGTAAATCTCGATCTGCAGGGGTTGAGACCAGTTGGTCTCCACGACTAAGCGTTCCCCGCCGGGGTTGGGATAAATATTCCAGCTATAAGATGCTTGCAATGGCTCCAAAGCAGTCGTAAAGGCTGTGCTATCGTTGACCATGGCGGTGTCTTGATTGGTGATTTGGAGATGATCAATCCAGATATTGCCGTTGATAGGGCCGTACTCGGAGACGATTTCGAGGCGATCTATGGCAGTCCAATCAAAATCTCCCTGTGGGTTGAACCACATATTGTCATCCCAAGAACCAAGCTCTGCGAATTGAGAGAGGGGAATATGGAGATGATGCCAGCGTGAATCCCATGCCACTTCAGGGGTCTCAATCGTGTAGCCCATGCGCCAAGGATGATCACTCGGATCGTCGGTCTTGGTGTCAAGGAAACGTATATCCAATTTAGTACCCGCTACATCTCCTCGGAGAAATAAATCTACGGCATAGCCATCGGCCAGCAAACTAGAAAAATCACGATTGGGGGCAAAGTCATAGCCAATATGCTGATACTGGCTGGGATCGGACCAACTCAGGCAATGAACGCCATAATTGGGTTGGTCGGTCGAATAGCTGTTGAGAGAGCCCCCAAAGTGAGCATCATTGATGTATTGCTCGGTATAGTCGGTATACACAAAGAGGCCCAAGCTGTCAGGCGTAATGGTAAAAGGCGTCTGGGGAGGAGCGCTAAGCCCCAGTGCATTTACCAAAGGCAGGTTAAGGTCGTGATTGAAGAGATCGTTGCCCCCATCTGCAAAGATGCCAAAACCGCCATGATAGTCCCATATGGTCCAAGCGATATTGTTTGCTTCTAGATAGGAACGTACTTCATCGTACCAAAATACGCGGTGGTTTTCCTTACTATTGGGCTTGTAAACCCCAAACTCGCCACAAAAGACTGGCACGTTTCGGCTTTGCTGGAAATTGATGGCAATATCCATCAAGCTTTGTATTTCGGAGACATTGCCTGTATTGGAGTAATTATTGAAGCTGCCTTCGAGCCAAGTGCCTGTAAATGCAGTTGGCATGGCAGGCATACTATCAGGATGATGAGGGAAAGGAACGTTGGCCAGAGGCGCCATCGAAGGGCTTACCCAAGTCGCACCCTGATGAGTGAAAATAAAGGGCTCATAAAGGTGGAAAGTATAAATCAGGTTATTGTCTGTATAATTAGGTAAAGTCGCTAGACTATAGAAACTGTTCCACTGCGAGCCGCCAACCACAATGCTATGGACATTGTCCACGGTTCGGATCGTGTCAATGACATTTTGTTGAATCTGCCCCCAAAGCTGATCGGAGATCCCATGTGGCTCATTGAGCACTTCGTAATGGATGAAACTGCTGCGACTTTGATAGTGCTGCGCCATTTGCTTCCAGACTTTTACAAGAGGAATCTCCACCGCAGGATCTGTGTTGACCGCTGGGTCAAAAGTATGATTGTCCAATATGAGGTGAATCTGCAATTCCTCGGCCCAGTCGACAACTTGATCCAAAAAATTGAGAAAGAGTGGGTCTAAGGTATAGTTTGGGGCGCCATCTGTCATCGCATGCAGATTGATCGGTAGGCGGATCACATCACAGCCTAGGCTTTGAATATCGACAAAGTCTTGCCGGCTGTAACGATTAAATTGGATGGCTTGCGCATTGTCCCGCTGAAACCAATTGGTGAGATTGACACCTTTGGAAAAGGGCGCAGTTTGTGCCTTTAGGCCCATGCTGATAAAGCAAAAAGCCACAAGGAAAATGATTTGACGCTGCATAGTAGAGTCTGATTGATATTAGCTTTTCAATATAAGTTGTGCCAAACAAAAAAAGAAAATCGCTTCACTAAAGATATTACTAGCGGTTTGTTCAATGCCTCATTTGCCGATGCTTGCATCGTTTTTGAGAATATTTTGAGCCTTGATCATTTTGGCAATGTCAAGCGCCCAAGTCTGATAGGCGAGCTTAGAAGGGTGGACTCCATCGCTAAAGTAGTCACTCGGACCATATTTTAGTCCAAACGCTTGATTCCAACTCTTGAGTCGTAGCACTTTGTCATGATAGTAAACTTGCGGCCATGCTTTGACCAATTTTGCCAAGCTCTGCCCTAATATCTCAGCAAGATTACCAATGCTTGATTTGATCAGGGGGGTAAAAGCAGGAAACTCCTTGATGGGAGGCATATTGCAAAACACAATCGGACTATCTGGAAATTGCCTCCTCAAATCTTGCAGCAAGGCATTGAGCTCCTTTTGCCATCGCCAGGGGGGACTGAGTTCAAATGCATCATTGCCGCCTAAGCCTAAGACAATTAGGTCCGCTTCTGTTTCGCCAATCAAAGGGATGATTTCCTCTCTTACTCGCTTGGCCGCATAGCCGCTTTTGGCATAAACCTTCCACTCGACTGCTGCCTGATGTAGGCGTCCCAATTCTTTTGCTAAGGTACCGCTAAAGCCTTCTTCATGGGTCTTTACGCCTATGCCTGCGATGGTACTCTCGCCGATCAGGAGCATTTTGAGCCTTTTGTCTGTCTTTGATGATCGATAGGTACCCATTGGGCCCTCCGCCTCGGGTAGTGCTGGTATAGTCTGCTTTATTTTCTTGCCTTGAAGGTACATGAGTGGCAAAAGTGGCAAGTGGAGGATCAGGCCGAGAATGTATTTTAGATTCATCATAAAAAAGGGCTTGGCTTGGCCAATTTATCAATTTGAGTAGTAAGCTAAGGGATAGGAGGGAAGATTTTTGTCACTTTTGTAACACCGCGATTTCATCTGCATCCAAGAGTCGATTAAGCACTAAAATCGACCAAATCATGACTTATTTACAATCAATTTTTGCCTTTAGTTTTTTGGCCCTTGGCCTTAGTTTTTTCGCTCAATCTGCCCAAGGGCAGGAGCGTATGAGTAAAAAGTATATTACCATCGTCGCCGAACGAGTAATCAATGCGCCAGCCGCTAAAGTATGGGAGACGATGGTGTTGGATTATGGCCGGATCTCAAATTTCTCGCCATTTATCTACACCTCCGATTATGAAAATGGATCTTTGAAAGGAGAGCTAGGAGCCGAGCGAAAGTGTCATTTCAATGCCTCTGGTAGCCGTTTCGCACACGAAAAAATCCTGGCCATTGATGCCAGCAATATGGTGATGCAAAATGCGGTTATCGAAGCGGGTAGACTGCCGATGGATACCCAAAATTCTCAAGCTTTTTATCGAGTCAAAGACAATGGAGACGGCAGTTGTACCGCTTCATATGAGTTTCAGTTTCGCGCCAAGCCTGCCTTCATGACCAAGCTGATGCGTACTTCCTTTCAAAAGCAACTAGACGAAACTTTGATGGGACTGGATCACTATGTTAGCACGGGAGAGGTCGTCAATGCGCTCAGCGGCAATTGGAAAGAGTTGCGCGCTCAGTATGACTAGCTTGTAAGGGGCTCACCGCTTCGCGGAACGAGGGCACACGATACAGAATCTCCAATTGAGAACAGGCAAGACTGGCGAAAATGCCATTGCTCCAAAATTGATAATTGGGCCTTCGACTTGCTGCCTTCTCTCGTTCTCCGAAGGAGAAAAAAGGAGTGAGGATAGAGTAGTATTTTTCCTTAACTTATTAGGGAATAATACTACTCCATTTTTTAATCCCTAGTGTTTCTATGTTAGTACCTAGCCTGCTTCTTAAACAACTTTATACTTTTGGTAGTCTGCAAAACACCGAAGGAGGTGTAAAATTTTCCCTCAAAAATCGTCTCAGCGACGCCACCATTACCGGAGTCCGAAAAGTCGTCATCAATGGTCAAGAAATTCCGATAGATGAAGTGAAACTGATCGTTTCCGGTAAGGAGATTAGCCCTAAAGACATCTCTAAGTCAAACCCTATTGACTTTCCATTGCGCTCTATTGTTGATATCCACGGCAAGATGGGACACTTAGACTTTGGCAAATATCCGCTTGAGGTTCACTTTGACGCCAAGCCCTTTGGCAAGCTCAAACTGAAGGTTGATGGTTCTATCGAAGCCAAAAATGATAATATGGTGGTGATCCCTCGTTCTACCGAGGACGATTACGATGAAGAAATCATCAAGATTAGACAGGACTTCGTCGAAAAAATCACCGGCAAAAAGCTAGAACATACAACTCATTACTCCTTCGATCCGCATATCCTCACAGGCAATTGTGAGCATTTCACCGGAGTGGCGCAAATTCCAATGGGTTTTGCTGGCCCATTGACCATTGATGGTGAGCACGCCAAGGGAGATTTTATCATCCCGATGGCTACCACCGAAGGTACCCTCGTTGCCTCTTACAATCGAGGTATGAAATTACTCAATGCCTGTGGCGGTGTTAAGTGTACCATCCTAGATGATGCCATGCAGCGAGCCCCAGTATTTGTGATGGAAGACGCTAGAGCCGCCCGCCAATTTGTCGAGTGGGTTCAGGCCAACTTCAAAGAAATTTCGACTCATGCTGAGGCCACTACCAGCGTCGGTAAACTCTCTTATATCGATCCTTATTTGGCGAGTAAGTTTGCTTATTTACGCTTCAACTATACTACCGGAGATGCCGCCGGCCAAAACATGGTAGGTCGCGCCACCTTCGCCGCCTGTAGTTGGATCATCGATCATTATAAAGATCATAAGATTGAGCACTTCTATTTGGAGTCCAACCTAGCAACTGACAAAAAAGCCTCTCAGGTAAACATCATGCACACCCGTGGCAAGCGCGTTACCGCCGAAGCCGTGATCTCCCATGATGTGTTGCAACAGCATATGCGCGTCGATACGCGGACCTTGAGTTTTCATAGCGGCGTTGCCAATGTTGGAGCCATCCTTTCAGGTGCCAATAACAATGGTCTGCATTCTGCCAACGCTATTACAGCAATATTTATCGCTACGGGCCAGGATGTCGCCAATGTATCGGAGTCCTCGGCTGGTATCATGTATACCGAATTGAGAGAAAATCTCGACCTATATATTTCGATTACGATTCCTTCTCTGATCGTTGCTACCTATGGTGGTGGTACGGGCCTCGCTACTCAACGTGAGTGCTTGGAGACCTTAGGCTGCTATGGCAAAGGAGGGGTCAAAAAGTTTGCGGAGATTGTCGCCGGAGCAGTCTTAGCGGGTGAATTATCACTTGCTTCTGCCATCTCTTCTTCTGACTGGGTTTCTAGTCATGAGCAGTACGGCCGCAACCGCTAATCGATCTCGTCAATCACTTATTGGGCCTTATGTTTTCTAATGCTCCTTGCTTAGAAAGCATAAGGCTCTTTTTTGTGCTTTAGTTCTTGTAAACACTTGGCCATCCGTCAGCGTTAGTAATGCATGAAGGCTTTATTCTTACTGCTGATTTCTTTTAGCATGCTGACGACCCACAATCCCCTGGCAAAATACCAATGGCAAAATCGCTTGATCTTGGTTTTTGCTCCCTCCGCTACAGACGAGCTTTATCAGGCTCAGATTCAGGCGATTGAGCTTATGGGAGCCGGCTTCGCCGAACGCGACCTCGTCTTATTTTCGATATTCCCGCAGTCTGGCATATGTGCAAAAGAAGAAATGCAGTCCTCTGAAATCCAATACTTAAACGAGCGCTTTCAAATTGAGGAGGATGATTTTGTTGTGATCTTAATTGGCAAAGATGGGGGCGAAAAACTCCGTTTAACGCAAAAAATCCTTACCCAAGCCCAATTATTCCCCCTCATTGATGGTATGCCTATGCGCAAGGCCGAAATGCGCGCGCGAAAAAGATAGGCTTCGGGTCCAATTTTCCCCTACTTATTACATGTGTTAAAATATCAGTTTTGTTGAATGGAATTCAACGGCAACTTTCCTTCCCTTGCCGCTGAGAATATCCCCACGATAAAACGGAACGCACATGCTCAAAATAAAACCCTCCTCTCAAATAAGTATTTCAAGACGTGCCCTGCTAATCGGTGGATTAGTTGCGTTATTAACCAGCATTGCTGCCTTATACACCACCCAAAGCCAAACCGTAAGCGATCTCCATTGGGAGCCTGTTTGTAATTCTTGCAGCAGTGATTTTGTCAAGTACAAACTAGATTGGAGCAATCCCGCTTATTGGACCGCAGGCACCGTAGACCGCAAGATCGCAGATGTCGCCGGCTCTGGGACTGAGTTCAAAGTCAAATACAGTGGCAAATACAATAAGCTGGCACGCATGGGAACGGGCAATACCCCCAATATCCAGACCTTTTTTAGCGGAGGTTCACATGATGCTTTGAGTCATTATGTCAATCCAGGGCTCACCAAAAGCGAAAGCATAACGCTAACCATCCAAATCAAACCCGCCATACCTGCCGAGATCGCTTTTGAAATCTATCATGTCAACGGCAATTGGTATAGCGGCGATAAGGTCAAAGTATACGCCCAAGATGAGGCTGATGGCACTAAGATATACCCCACTTTCACGGGAACCGCTAATCCGAGTTGGGAAGAAAGAGGAGCCGGGACGATCGATGCCATTGTACCGGGTAGCACTTATGCTGATGTCGCAGCTGGAGTCAATTTTTCTTCCTCTAGGATGATCAACAAAATTATTTTTGAATGGAGTAACTGTGATCTCTGTGGTACGGGAGTGCATGGTTTTGGCATAGGTGATATCACCTTCTTTAGCAATAGCAACTCCTT
This sequence comes from Bacteroidota bacterium, assembly GCA_038534415.1. Lineage (GTDB taxonomy): Bacteria > Bacteroidota > Bacteroidia > J057 > J057 > JBCAWW01. The sequence goes on from JBCAWW010000009.1 coordinate 9,757, forward strand.
GCCAGTAGAGTGGGGCGCTTTGGATATCCATTGGGAGGGAAATCAAGCGGTGGTGAATTGGGAGACTACCCAAGAGATGAATACCGATAAATTTATCGTTGAGCGTTCTCTTGATATGAAGAACTTTGAAAGCCTCGGAAAGGTAGCGGCGGCGGGCAATAGCGCCGAACCGCAGCAATATGCATTCACCGATCTTGATGCTCGCTTCAATGGCCAAAACACCCTCTACTACCGTATCAAACAGACCGATATGGATGGGGCCTTTAGCTACTCAAAGCTGCTCGAATTGGCTCCTAATACAGAAATCCCACTTGAATTAGTCGTCTTTCCCAATCCAGCGAGTGAGCAAGTTAGTTTTAAGCTAGCGGGAGTATCCGAGTCATCCTTCAACTATCAAGTGCTAAATTCTGCTGGACAATCGATCAAGAGTGGCCGCATAGAACTGCCTACTCATCCGCAGTTTGACGTCAGCGACTGGCCCTCGGGTACCTATCACGTAAATTTTAGCAGTAATTCTCAACAGATCAATAAGAGCTTTCAGGTAAGTCATTAAGCGTTTTGCCGCTGCTTCGCAGAACGCTTCTCTCTCAAGATTGTGACAGGAATAGCGTGTGACAAATCTAAATGCAAATGAGAAAAGCGTTCTGCGAAGCAGTACCTAATTTTTGACCACTTTGATCAATTCGGTATAGCTATCACCCTCCACCCGGAGATAATAAACGCCACGCGCCCATTTCGCGGTACTGATACTGATTTGATCCTCTTCTTTTTGACTTTGGCCTCGCCAAACGATCTGTCCCAGATTATTGCTAATGCTGAGCTCGATGAGTACCGCATCAATAGATTTTAATTGCAAGTTGAGGACATCAGACACCGGATTGGGATAGGCATTTAAGACGATTGGCTGCTCTCCTTTGAGGGGCAACTCTACCGTTTTACTGTATGAAAAAACGCCATCAAGATCCACCTGTTTGATACGATAGCGGATTTTGTCGGTGCCTAAGTTGAGGATATTGCGATCGGTAAAGTTGTAGCTAGAGATCGACTGGGTATCACCATTGGCTTCTCGCTCTCCGATAGGTCTAAAGGCTTTGCCCTCGCTTGAGCGTTCTACGATGAAGTAGTTATTACCTTCTTCGGCGGCAGTAATCCAAGTGAGCAAACCATCTTCACCCTGCTGTATCGCGCTAAACTCTAGCCACTCTACTGGGAAACTAAAACCTTCGTCCCGATCAAAAATACCATTAGAGTTACGGTCTACTCCTTCCCGAATTTCCTCCTGTTTATGCACAATCGTCCAAGTCAAGGGCTCATTGCTGTTTAGGGCTGCGTTTTTGAGTTGAGCGTGTGTGGCAGTCTGGCCAAGAGAGTCAGACTGATAATTATTGCCATCGGTCAAATAAAATCCTCTGGCATTGCCTTGATAGATCCCTTTGACGATCAGACCGAGCTCGTCAAACTCATTGACAAGATCGCGTAGCTCGTCTACCTCCGCGCCCGTACCAATGCTGCCATTGAGTGTGTGTTGTAGCCCCAAAGCTGCATGCGAATCATTGGCCTCATGCACTCCAGCAAACTGAAAACTCGCAGCACTATTGGTCGAATCAATTCCACCTGCCCAAGCCAAGACCTCTGCCTGATAATCACCTAAATAATCAGGTGCCCCTACTTGGTTAAACCAGGTTTCCATTACGCCATCGGCTAGCATCCCAAAACCCGAGGTACTTTCATCAGAATTATAATAAAAGCCTAGCTTACGATAAGTCGTGCGTAGGTCGGCGGCTATGTTTTCGTTTTGGAGATAATCAGGTGCAACTTCGCCCCGACCCGAGTTGGCGAGGTGACAAAGAGAGCAGTTGAACTGGATAGACACAAAAAGCGGGACGGAAGTCTGAATCGTCTGGAAGTTGGTGCCTGCACCTCTGATCTTGCCGTTTTTCATGCGGATGGTAGGCGAATCAGATATTGGTCTAAAAGGCCGATAAGGATTAGGCGGATGATAGAGCGAGCGCAGAAAATCTTCAAATTCCTGCATCCCTGCACTATCTAGAGGTAGATCTGTACCCTGTAGATGATTGAAAGCCCCCGCAAAGTCGAAGAAGGATTGCTTGTCGCCGCGCCAGTGCAAAGTACCTTCTCCTTTGTCGAGGATATCGACGAGAGATTGGGTGACCTTTAGGCCTTTGAGGGGGTGAAAGGCGATGCCATTGACCGTATCCATCGCCCCGGCCGGATTGCCAAGATCCCAAGCCAAGCGGTCCCATTTGCCATCGACATGACAAGAACCACAAGCGATATGACCGTGTCCCGAACCTAAATGGGTATTGTAGAGATGCTTTCTACCCGTTTTGATCGCTTGAGGCGTTGGATCATAAAAACCGATTTGTCCGGTCTCTTGGTAAGTATTGAGATCGATACTGGATATCGTCGCACTAAAACGATTGAGCACATAGGCGAGGCCTTTGCTTTCATCCAATATGATGCCGGTTGGACCTTCCCCCACCGTGATCGGCTGTGATAAGCTACGGTTGCCGTTGGCGTCAATGACGATCACATTATTGGAGCCCATACCGGTAACGAATCCTTCATTACCGCTACTCTTCCACGCGATACCACGTGGGTCGCCGATAGATTTTTGGCGTTCCCCAAGGGGAGAAGAAGCAGTGCTATAATTGATATGAGGATTGAGGTCTGAGATGGTATTGCTGCTATTGCCGGGCGTAAACTGCGAGATATTGACACGAAGAAAAACGCCATTGAGATTGGGCTCAAAACGAACCTCATTGTTGGCGTCGGTGCCCACTACGCTTAATTGGCCGGTAGTAGGATTGACCGCCATCGCCATCAAAATATTGCCTAGATGCTTTTGATAAGTCAGCGCTAAGGTGTTGGCGTTAAGGATGGCGACATCGCGATCTTTTAGATCCCAGCCATTTTGCCTAATGCCCTGTCCTCCGCTGACGATATTGGTCCAATTGCCGCCATTGTCGTCTAGCCATTGGTTGGCTGCATTTTTGCGCACGACCAAACTTTGAGTGTTTGTCTTGGCAGGCAGACTGGGGTTTAGACTTGGAAGGAAGCCCGTGCCATTATTGGGCACTGGTACTGCGCCTCCGTAGGGCCCATTGGTATTGGTGATATCGTTGGCGATGGTCGTGGTGCCTCCTTGGGGAGAAGTAAGACCGGATTCTGCAGAGGTATTGCCGTTGATCACGGTGCTTTGATTGCCCGACTCAAAAAAGGCGGTATAGACCGTCATGCCATCGGGACTGACTGCCATGGCTCTAGGTTGTTCGCCGATCAAAAGTACTTCTTGGGGCGCTTGGCTGAGATCACTCAAATCGAAGATTTGGATGCTTTCTCGTTCTGCGCAGGAGACAAAAGCCTTAAGAGGACTTCCGGCAAAAACGATGTCTGAAGGTTCATTTTCGGTTTCTAGGGTCCTGACTACCGCATTGAGGTTGAGATCGACGATGCTGACATCATCTGATATGACATTGGCGACCCAGGCTTCATTATTGTTGCGGACTCTGACGCTGACAGGGTCTACGCCTACGGGTATGCTGGCTCGATAGATGAGCCCAGCAGCCGAAATTTCAAATACTTCGAGGCTATTGTTTGCAGTATTGACGGCGAGTAGTTTGCTGCCATCGGGGGTCATATCCAATGGATGTACTTGGCCCGATTCAAAGTTGACAAAATCTTCACTGGGCACTGCCAATGCGGCGTGGCTTTGTTGCAGCTGATTTTGAAAGGCCGAAAGGGTGAGGAGGACAAGTATCGGGATGATGTACCATCGAAATCTTTTTGCATTTCGCAGCAGCGGCATCGTATTCGCAACCATATAAGAACGTAGTAAGAGGTAAATAGTCTGAAGAGCTATTTAATACGAAATTTGGGACCAATGTAAGATTTTTGCCCCAATTGTCGGATTTTGGTCGTGGGCTGCGTTTTGACCTAAAAAACTCAGACTCAAGCGTTCCGCGAAGCGGAAAAAGAAAAAGGCAGCGCCAAAAGCACTGCCTCTACAAAAATCATGTTGTGTTTTCACTACATGATCACACTGTAAACCCTAGTCTGTCTTTACGAACCTTTGCCGTATTTGGGTACGATCATTTGCAAAATTTATGGTGTAAAAACCCGGTACCCAATCAGCAATGGAAAGACGCAGGTATTTTTCTTGGCCCAAAGACTGTTGAAAAACCAAACGTCCTTGCAGATCGTAAACGCGAATTTGCTCGAAATCATTTTCCCATCTCAGTTGCACGATTTCTTGGGCAGGATTGGGAAAAAGCAGGACCTCCCCTTCCTCTATTAGGCTCGTGATAGGCCGATTGGCGGGAGCACTCAGGCAATTTTCATCTTGAGAGAAATAATGATTGCGGACTTCATTGATGCGTTGCCTGAGGAGACTCAGGTTTTCAAGATTGTTTTGATTAGGATCGCGGGCATAGACCAAGGCTAGATCCATGCAGATTGACTCACCTGGGCCCAACACAAAGGGACCATGAGATAACAGCCCTCGGACATCTTTGGCATCGTAGGAAAAGAAGGTATTTGAGCCATTGTTGGCTACCCAGCCGGTATTGCTTACTGGATCACCATTTAAAAAATAGGTAGTAGCCTGACTCCCGCCTCTACCCGTTCCCCCTTGGGTAACGCTTTGGCCATCCTTCCATTTTCCTTGCAAAAACTGATAATAATCAGGGCCAATCACTGGACCCCCGATCGAATCATCGGTATAATCTACATAGTAGGTCATGCTGGCAGACATCTCCATATTGAGCATGCTGATGCCTTGAGCAGGAGGATTTTGACCAAATCCATTTTGGGGACCATCCATATTGTCGCGATTGTAGACGTAAAGCGTATTGAGAGCTGAGTCAGTACCCATATCGTCGTCCAAGACATAGCCCAATTCTAAGTCTGACCAATAGCCGATCCAAGCATCATGGTACAGCTGCGCTGAACGATTAAACACCTTGTAGTGCAGGAAAATAGATTCATTGAGGGCAGGGCTGCTCGGATCTGCAAAGCCGTAGGCCATGAGATGAGTCTCCATTTTGAGGGGGCTAAATGCACTGTAGCGATCATCATTGAAGATGATATACAGCGCCTGATCGCCTCTGATCAAGGGATAATCACCCAAACTGGGCTCATAAACACCACTGCCATTGACATCCATAAAAGGAGCTAAATAATAAGCTTCTTGATGGGCAGTATCGCCATGAGCGGGCCATGAGGCAATGCTACTGGGGACTACATAGTTGGGACTTTGCCAATTGGCAATATGCTGGTCAATCGTTGCTTGACTCATTTTCCAAACCTTGTGATAGCGCTGATTGTAGACGCTATCATAAAGACTAGATACCGGACCCGGCTGGTAATTATTATCGCTTTGGCGGTAGGTTTGAGCCGCGCTACGGATGTTGCCACTATTGTCAATAGCACCCATCCAAAGGTGGCCCGCAAAGAGCGTATTGAGGCTGTCGTGAGGAGCGACTCGGTAGTAAGCCTCGCCTTCTAGATCAAAAAACATATCTCCCGAAGCGTGAAATAAGGCTTTTACTGCATTGGCTTCTAGGGTATCATTGATGTCCTTGGGATAAGGCGTCTGATAGGGATCGTAGTAGGTCTGGGCCGATAAAGTAAAATAAGCCATGCAAAGCAATGCCACTAAAGCGTATTGAGTTTTCATAAAGAGAGAGTTTAGGTGATAGCATTGATAAAATCTCTAATTTTCTCAGCTCTGGCAAAGTGAAAATCGGGCTTGGCTTACTCATTTTGCACAATTTTCAACATTGGAACGGCAATTGCTCCACAGAGGCGAACACAAACGCTAATGATTGACATGAAAGTGGAAGATCTGAAGATCGAGCGCGATATTACCAAAGCGCAAACCCTCCCCGCCTCCTTTTATCGTTCGCAAGCTACTTTTGACCGCTGTAAAGAAGCCATTTTTGCCAAAAGCTGGCATTGTATCGGCTTGGTTTCGGATTTGCCCGCAGCGGGTGCGGCTCAGCCTTTTACGCTCATGAAGGGCTATTTAGATGAGCCCTTACTGCTGACTACAGATGAGGAGGGTAAGTCTGGCTGCTACTCTAATGTCTGTACACATCGTGGCAATTTGCTCGTGATGGAAGGCGGACCCTGCAAGCAATTACGTTGTCGCTATCACGGCCGTCGTTTTGATCTCAAAGGTAAGATGTTGAGCATGCCCGAATTTAAAGAGGCGCAAAACTTCCCCTCCAAAGTCGATAATCTACCGGAGCTACCCCTCAAAAATCTGGGTAACCTACTGTTTACCTCTCTCGGTTCTAACTATAGTTTCGAACAATGGCTCAAACCCATATTTGATCGCTTGAGTTGGTTGCCTTTCGATGAGTTTGTGCATGCACCAGATTATGGGCAAACTTATGACGTCAACGCCAATTGGGCGCTTTATTTAGATAATTATCTCGAAGGCTTTCATATCCCCTTTGTGCATCCTGGCCTCAATGAGCTGCTGTCTTATCCCGACTACAAATACGAATGTTATGACTATGCGAGTCTGCAACTAGGTATAGCCAAGGACGGAGAAGCCTGCTTTGATTTGCCTAACTCATCTCCCGATTATGGCAAGCAGGTTGCGGCATTTTACTATTGGGTTTTTCCCAATGTGATGTTCAATTTTTATCCTTGGGGCCTATCTCTCAATATTGTCGAGCCGGTATCCGTCAATCAAACGAAAGTTCGCTTTGAAACCTTTATTTGGAAGGAAGACTTGTTTGATCCTAGTAGCATAGATCGGATTCACCTCACCGAAATGGAAGACGAAGCCGTGGTAGAATCAGTCCAGCAAGGCGTAAAATCTCGCCTCTATGATCGCGGCCGTTATTCGCCCAAGCAAGAGGTGGCGGTCCATCATTTTCATCGTTTGATCGCCGATGCATTGAGTAGGTAGCTAGGTTTTCTGCTTCGCAGAACGCTTAGCTCAAATAGGCGTTCCGCGCAGCGGTAAAAATGACAATGAATAAAAATAGGCAAAGCCCTCAACTCAGCTATCAGGCTAAGCAACTTAAGTAGTAAGACAAAAGTACCTAGCATTAAGACGGTTGGAAATCAGCCTCTTTAAGCTCTAGGGAAGTTTTTGTCGGTACTTAATACTGTTTACTTATGTCTCAGTACTTAAATAAGCTTCGCAGAACGCGAAAAAAAAGCGGCGTAATTTTTTTTACGCCGCTCATCATTTTTTATAGTGCTATTGCTTAGCGTATCACGATTGCTTTGGTGCCGATTTGCTCTCCCGCTTGCACCTTGACATAATAAAGCCCTTGGGCCAAACTAGGGGGTAGGCTAAACTGCTGCTCAGCGGCAAAGATGACTGTCTTTTGCCATACTTGCCGGCCACTCATATCGAGGAGTTGGATCTCTCCTTTTTCATTTTCCAATCCACTGATCTCTAGCGTTAGCCTATCCCCTGCCTGCGCCGGATTGGGGTAGAGCTTGAAATTTGCTGCTGCCAATACCTCCAAAGCGGTGATCGGCGTATTGTTTTGATCCAGGACAAAGGCCAAATCCCATTGAATGTCTGGAATCATAGCGTCTAGTTCCCCATTGACTACACTTACTGGATCACTCGCGATAATCGCTCCGCTAAGGCAATTGTACCATTTGAGATAGTAAGTCGTGTCTACCAGGTTGTTGAGATGGAGGCTGGTGCCAGTGATGGGTGCCGAAGGCCCACTTTGCGGCACGACAGTATGATTGTAATCATTGGAGAGTATCCAGCCTGTGGCGAAGGTATTGTCTTGAGACTGCAGTACATAAGCGTCAATCTTAGAGCCAAGGCTCGAAAAACTATAAGAAGCAATCGAAATCCAGTCCGTCCCATCATTGTCCACCTTGATGATGTGTGAGCCTGCTGGTACATTGACCGTATAATCTCTATTGGTCTGTGCACTCACACTGAGCACTTGTGCCCCGTCTAAGATAATCTGCACCTTGGCATTGCTGCCAGTCCCATCACCCGTCCTTACGGTGAAGGTACCGTCTTGGGGATAATCAACCATAAATACGGGTGGACTACGAAATTGCGTATTCCATGTCGAACCGTACAAAAAATTTCCTAGGGTGGCATTGCTCGGGCTGATACTGCCATCTGGGTTGATGGTGATGCTATCGGTTCCGATCCCACCCCAATCCAAGGAAGGGGTCAGGGATAGATCTCCGGGCGCCCCGATAATCGTTCCATTGGCAGGGGTAAGCTGTTTATCTTTGAAAGGAATATCCTCGCTCAACTTTGATACGCCATCAAAGTGATAGTAGTGGTCTTCAACCTCCATATAGATATCCCACCACCAGGTCATGCCCGTACCCATAGAGCCGCTAAAGAGCGTACCCCAGAGGCCATTGTGAATGTGGATACCATCGGGATCGACTTGGCCGAGCGTATTGGAAAGCCCAATCCCAAACTCCCCATTCATCGTAGGCTTGCCGTATTCGTCTAAATAAGTCTTGATACCGCTCGAAAGCAGGCGCTCGATATTAGGCGTATTGAAGTAGTAATGGGTCTGGGTGAAGTCCATATCCGTATTGCCCCAAACCAAGGGGTCGTTTTCGGCCTTGGCAAAGCTGGTGGTTACCAAATGCTGATAAGGATCTATCGACTTGATGTATTGGGCCATTTCGGCATGCCAAAGGGCCACATCGGTACGGATCTGATCGTAATTGTCGGTCCATTCCACCTCGTTAAACAGTTCCCAACTCATGATGGAGCGAGAATAGCTCCAGCGCGCTACGATATAGCGATAACGGTTTTTGGTGTGATCTATGGCTGCTTGATTGGTGAAAAACTCAGCCGTCGTCTGGCAAGGCCCCCCATTGGCTGCATTGTAGGGACTTTCGCCCCAATTGGGATTGACTTGAGTGGAGACCGGCCCGTGGTGCTGAAGGGCCAGCATGATGTACACATCATTTTCGGAGCAATAATCATATAGCCAGTCTTGGTAACGACTTTTGACCTGTTGATAGTCGCGCAGACCGCCAAACTGATTCCAACCACTCTTCCACTCTATCCCTAGGCCCCAATGCGCATGCCAAAGGCGAAAGTAATTGCCGCCCATAGCTGTCATCTTATCGATCCACTTTCTATAGTCTTGGTAGGGATTATTGTTTTGCCAGCACATATTCTCTCCGATCAAGATCAGCTGCTCTTGATTGTCGGTTTGGAGATAATTGCTATTGCTTAGCCTCGCAAAACCACGATCATAAGGCGCCAGGGAGTTGACGCAGTCAAAAGTCTGAGCCGGATGTGTAACTGTCCCATTGGCGTCGGTGGCGCTCAAAACATATGACCAGCTACCAATAAGATGTGGTGCAAAACGCAGCTTGAAACCATCACCATCGGGGGTCAAGCCGCCAGAACCACTCAGGATATAATCTTCCATAAAAAAGCCATCGACCTCAATCGTCTGATTGTCGGGGCCCGTAAACACGGCTTTGACGGTGATTTGGTCGTAGTCGTAGGGATTGCTAAAACTTGCGCTTAGATCAATGGCCACCTCAAATTTTTCATACTGACCGACGGTCGTATTGAGGGGGCTCAGTTGATTGATGACAGGTTGGGCAACTAGCATAAGCGGAGCTAGAAATAATACACCCAATATGCACTTTAATCGTGTAAAAAGTCCTTTCATAGTAGTTTGATGAGTTTCTGGCTGATCCGTTGCCCAGCAAACTGCATCTCTATAAGATACATCCCTGCGGGCAAAAAATCAGTCTGCCAATGATGAGAAATATTACCTGCGTCTACCTGCTCTTTGCTTTGTTGCAGCAGGCGACCGTCCACCCCATAAAGCGATAGCTGCAATAGCCCGCTTTGGGAGACTTGGACTTGCGTGTGTAGTTGACCGCTAAACGGATTTGGATAGGCGTTCAGCAAAGCGGCTCCCTGCTGACTACTAAGTTGTGTGGTGTTTTCTGTGAGCGGGTGCCTTTGGTCTACCGCTAGATCGCGGAACGTTTCTATCGTGCCGCTGGGCCAAAAAACTTGTACCAGATCGACCTGCTCGACGGCTCCTAATCCAAAGTGCAGAGGAGAAGCGTTCTGCGAAGCAAAACCACTCCCCGCCACTATCTGATCTATCTGTTGTTGTCCATCCCCATAGGCAATGCGGACTCGCGCCCCTACGGCCGAACGATTGCTCTCCGTCCCCTCCAGCTCAAAGGCTATCCAGTGATGATCGTTACCGACATTGTGAAACAGCTGATTGCCTTCTCCTCCAGCAAAATTGGCAATCGCCATATCCCAAGAACCGTCCTGATCGATG
>JBCAWW010000010.1:0-19473 GCA_038534415.1 Bacteroidota bacterium
GTTTTTGCATTCATATAAATAAACGAAATAACAGGACTAGGGTTTCAGGAAAAATAGATAAGTCGACTAAATTGCAACATGCAAAATCACGACCTCCAGCTACTACAAAAATTGGTATTTACCACCCAAGAATTGAGTCCTCCAATATGGGAGGAGTTTCTTCAAGCTTGGGAAGAAGTGAGCCTTGGTCGCAGACAGTTTTTGACCCAGCCTGGAGAGGTTGAGCGTTATTTATATGTCGTCTTAGAAGGAGTCCAACGAGGCTATTGCCTCCAAGGAGAACGCGAAATCACCGTCGCTTTTACCTATGCCCCTTCTTATTCGGGCATCCCCGAATCCTTTCTTTCCCAGCAGCCTTCTGCATACTTTTTAGAGACTTTGACCGATAGTCGCTTTTTGCGTATCTCTCGAGAAAGTCTGAGTAAACTCTGCGACAAACATCATATGGTAGAGCGATGGGGCCGTTTGATTGCCGAAGGAGTATTGATTGGCTTGGCATCCCGCCAACGCGAAATTATGGCGTTCTCCGCAGGAGAAAAGTTTAAGGCCTTCATGTCTCGCAGCCGCCACCTCCTCCAACAAATCCCCCATAAATACATCGCCTCCTATCTAGCGATGCAACCAGAGACCTTTAGTCGCCATCTCAAAAACTGGCAATAATACATGCGATTTCATCTCTTGATCTAGATCAAGATTTATTGATTCCAGCCTTCCGAGCTTTGCTCAAAATCAATCATATGAACAATCACAGTTGGCTAGATCGAACCGCCTATCCCTTCAAATCGCAATTTTTTCCTCACGCTGATGGCCGTATCCATTATCTCGATGAAGGGCAAGGAGAAGCTGTCGTCATGGTTCACGGCACGCCCACATGGTCCTTTATGTACCGCCACCTAATTAGCTCTCTCAGTGCTCAATACCGAGTTATCGCACCTGATCACCTAGGCTTTGGGCTTTCGGACAAACCCAAGCAAGTAGACTATTCTGTGCAGGCTCAAGCCCTGCGATTTGAAAGCTGGCTAGACTCCCTAGCCCTCCCTTCGCTTCATCTAGTGGTGCATGACTTTGGGGGACCGATTGCTTTGGCCTATGCGCTCAAGTATCCCCACAAGATCAAAAGTCTCACCATCGCCAATACTTGGATGTGGTCTGCTCGTGGTGAAGCCCAATTTGAAAAGATGGCCAAAACTCTTGCCTCTCCCCTACTCCCCTTTCTCTACCGTTGGTTAAATTTTTCGGCTCGCTTCCTCATTCCGCAGGGTTTTGCGCAGCGCAAGCAATTGAGTAGGGCGGTGCATAGACAGTATTTAGCACCTTTTGCCTTTGGCGAACGCGAGGCTCCCTTGGCCTTTGCCCGTTCCCTTTTGGAGGCTCAGGATTGGTTTGCCAGCCTTTGGGAGCAGCGCCAAAATCTCAAAGATATCCGAACGCAGATTTTGTGGGGTAGCCAAGATCGTTTTTTAGACACCGGCTACGCCGAACGCTTCGCCTCAATCTGGCCCGAAGCAGCGCGCATCATCCGTTTTGATAAGGCAGGGCATTTTTTATGGGAAGAAGCTCATCAAGAAATTCTGCCCATCATCACCCAATTTATCAAGTAGCAGGACCATTGTCAGCCCAATCGCCTCGCGCTTATCCCTCCTAAAATAGCGGCGCAGAAAATCCCATCGTAGCACCATAGGACCAGCGATTATCGATCCAAAAGTCTTTGGACTTGAAGACATGACTAGCGAGTATTTCAATAGTAAAAAAGAAATTAGACGCGATTGCAAACTCGTAACCAGCACTATAGCGTATCATACCAATATTGCGACTATCTAAGTCAAGATTGATTTGGGCATTATTTTCTTCAAAAATAGGGTAGCCATAAAATCTTAGGCCCGGTTGGACGTAGGCAGTGATATTGTGCTTATTCATTTGGTGCCTATAACCGATGCCACCAATTAGCTCCGAAAATGAAGTCCTACCGCTAAAGCTGACATCTTGGTTGATCGGATAGCGGAGATTCATATTTGAGTTAAGCTCATCATAATTGATCCTAAAAATAAAGTTCGAAATATCACGATACTCCATACTCGTCTGCACCATAAGCCCACCCGAAAGTTCGGAAGTGCCATGAGTGACATAACCCATTTGGATAGCAGGCATAAAGGTCCTTTCCCAATCGCTCAGATTTTCCTCTTCCTCTTGGGCTATCAAACTTGCATTTAGCATCATCAAAAACAATAATGCTCCCATTGGTCTCAGAGGACTCGGTAAAAAAGTTGATCTCATGTCTATTGATTTTGTTACCAAATTTAACAGATCTTGCCCAAGTTTTGTTGAACAATAAGGACAAAAAAAGCGGCAGCCTCCAAGAGACTGCCGCTACTATATTTGTTTGTTCCAGGGCCTATTCGCGTAGAAGTTCCATCTCGCGGTAGTTACGGTTTTCAATACCGAGAATCACGTTGACAGTCGTTCTCCGCAGGAATAAACGTTCGAGATCCTGCTCAATCACTTCAAACTCCCAAGGATCATCGCCATCCTGCCAGTCGATAGTCAGTACTGCAGCCTCTTTGTCCCAAGACCAAAGGATCGCTTGGTTGGTTTGTGTATTGCCAGGTACACTGAGATCCGCTGTACCCGTACCGTCCTTTTCAAATACGAAGGTTCCGGCATTGTCATAAGTAATGTCTGCAACTGTATCGCCCGCAATCTCCGTCGTCGCGATGTAGCGATCGACATCCCAAGTACCCTCCGCTCTAGGAAGTACCCAATCCAAATTGTTGATACAAGCAGTGGCACCAATAGCAAATAGTGTGAGTGCCAACAGAAAAGATTTCTTCATCGTTAAAATTTAGGTTTGTTTAGGAATTAGTTGTGTTAATAACCATTTGTCCAACGACACAAAATCTGCAATGTTGTATTTCTATCTAAAAAGCTGATAATGAGACTCCTTTTACGCGCTTAGCGCTTCCCTCAATATGCCGACGGCTTCTGCCAGTTCAGAGGCATTATGATAGGCAAACCCAAGCCGGGTCTTGTTGCAGGGCCGCCGATCAGCATCATAATAGCTTCCCGGAGATAAATGCAGGCCTCTTTGTTTAGCCTTTCGCACTAGCTCTTGCAGGTCCTGGCGTTCCACGAAGTGGGCCCAAACCGCTAAACCACCCTCAGGTATCTGAAAATCGACCTCCTGACTCAGCTCTGATTGTAACAGCTGACAAAAGATATCTCTGCGAGAACGGTACACATTTAAAGCTTTGCGCAGATGACGCTGTATCGTACCCTCTTTCAACATCAAGCCAACGGCTTCTTCCAAAACTTGGTCCCCCTGCCGATCCACAATGCGCCGCAAACGACAGAGAGACCTTATCAAAACCGGCGGAGCTACCAAATAACCAATGCGCAAGGCTGGCGCCAAGGTCTTGCTAAAAGAGCCCAAATAAATCACCCGCTCCGGAGCCCCCATACTGGCAATCGGTAAAATCGGATTGCGGGAATAATGAAACTCAAAATCGTAGTCGTCCTCCACGATCCAAAAATTGTAACGCCTTGCCAAATCCAACAATTGAATCCGCCGGCGAGGACTCAGACTCACCGTACTAGGATGATGGTGATGGGAGGCCACATAGATGGCTTTGATGGGATGTTTTTGACATATCTGCTCAATCGCCTCCACGACTATCCCCGCCTGATCGACTGGTATTCGATGCAATTTGGCCCCGGCTTTTGCAAAACTCATACTCGCAGTATTATAACTCGTCTCTCCTACCAAAACCCCATCTCCAGATTTGATCAAGGTATGCGCCAATAAATAAAGACTCATGATCACTCCTCGGCTTATCATGATCGACTCTAAATCTAATTGTAAACCCCGGCTGGCATGTAGATAAAGACTCAACTGCTCCCTCAACAATGCACTTCCCTGTGGATCACCATACTCCAATCGATGATGCCAAGCGCTCTGAGTTAAAACCCGTCGATATTCTCGAGAAAGCTCCTTGAGGGGAGCGAGTCGGATATCCGGTAGGCCATCATTGAGTTGGTAAGTCGTGCTGGGCCGTGCTTGTGGCAATGGGATCATCAGGTGCTGCTCAAAAGGAGGGAGGGAAAGTGTCTGCCCTTGGCGAACGCCTAACTCCTGCAGCTTGGGCTGGGGAATTTGATCTGAGACATAGGTCCCACTACCCGTTTTTTGACTCAACCAGCCTTGAGCATTGAGTTCGTCATAGGCAGCGATGATGGTATTGCGATTCAATTGGAGGATACTGGCCAGTTTTCTACTGCCCGGCAATCGTTGTCCAGCTTGTAGTTGCCCATTTTCGATCAAGGCGATGAGTTGGCTTACAATCTGAAGGTAGATGGCAGTTTTACTTGCGGGCTCTAGTTGAATCAAACGGGCAAAAGGCAGCATATCGGACTAGCAATTTTTTCAAAAGTGGCATAGATCAACCATCCGATAAAGCTATTAATTAGTAGCATAAAGACCAATCATATGAATCAATCAAAAGTTTCAAATCGTGCAAAAGTGCGTCGTAATCCCCAGAGAGGGCATTATGATGAGACGAGCATCCACACGGTATTAGATGCAGGTTTTTTGTGTCATGTAGCCGTATTGGTAGATGGGGCTCCGGTCGTAATTCCAACCTCTTATGGGAGGATTGGCAATACACTTTATCTCCATGGTGCACGCCAAAATCGCATGATCAATGCCGTAGGCAATGGCGCCCCCACTTCCATTGGAGTAACCCATCTCGATGGGCTGGTTTTGGCGCGTTCTCTTATGCATCATTCTGCCAATTATCGCTCGGCGGTCTTGTTTGGCAAGGGGCGCTGGGTCGAAGATCGGGCAGAACAAGAAAGAGGCTTGAGAGCCTTGACTGAGCAAATGCTCCCAGGTCGATATGCAGAAAGCCGTGCCCCTAGTGAAGCAGAGATGAAAATCACCTCTGTGATTGCCTTTGATATAGAAGAGGCCTCCGCAAAGATTCGTTCGGCCCCACCAAAAGACGATCCCGAAGACGAAGATGCAGCAGTATGGGCCGGCGTGCTACCGCTCAAACTCAGTGCTGGCATGCCGATCAAAGATGAAATCACCAGCGAGTCTGTTTCGATGCCAGAAAGTGTCAAGACTTTTTTGGGGCGATAAGTGAGCGTGCAATTTTGACCGATGGCATTCTTGCGAAAGGGCTGACAATCAAGCCTTTTCGCAAGTTTTATCTATCTGATAGTGGACATTTCTATTTGATTTGGAATGAGCATTAATTCCTATATATCAAATCTTATGAAACGAATTTCACTACTTATCGCTACTATTTGCCTCTTGGGACTGAGCGTTCAAGCGCAGCTTAAGCTCCCCCCAGCAAGTCCAAAAGCTACCTTAACACAAGGGATCGGTCCAGCCCAAATCACGATTACCTATTCCCGACCCTCCGTCAAAGGTAGAGAGGTATGGGGAGGACTTGTCCCATTGCATGAGAACGCCGAATTGCATCAAGGAGAGATCCCTTGGCGTTGTGGAGCAAATGATAATACCGTAATCACTTTTTCGGAAGAAGTTTTGATCGAAGGTCAAAAACTAGCAGCCGGCACTTACGGCCTCCACATGCTGCCATCCAAAAGTGAATGGACGATCATTTTCTCCCATAATTCAACTTCTTGGGGTAGCTTTTTTTACAAGCCTGATGAGGATGCCTTGCGAGTAAAAGTTACGCCCAAGGCTAACGCTCATCATGAAGTACTTAGCTATGATGTGATCGATCATAATGGCAATGAGGCCAATATCGTATTGAAGTGGGAAAAACTTCAAGTCCCCATCAAGGTGTCAGTTGATAAAGAGCTAAGTTTGACAAGCATCCGCAACCAACTTCGCAATACTCCGGGCTTTACTTGGCAAGGTTGGAATGCGGCCGCGAACTATTGCATTCAAAACAATACCAACTTAGAAGAAGGCCTAGCTTGGGCTCAACAGGCCGTCAACCGTGGCCAAAACTTCACCACCTTGAGCACTCAGTCTACCTTACTTGGCCTGAATGGCAAAGAAGCAGAGGCCCAAAAAATCATGGAAACGGCGCTCACAACAGCCACCAAGGCGGAACTAAATGTCTATGGCTATCAACTTCTCAACACCAATCGTCAGGATGAAGCCATCGAGATATTCAAACTCAATACAGAACGCAATCCTGAAGATCCCAATGTGTGGGATAGCTATGGCGAAGGATTAAGCACTCGCAATGCCCCCGGCGACAAAAAAGCTGCTATCAAGGCTTTCAAAAAGTCTCTATCGCTCAACCCTCCCGCCAACGTCCGCGCCAATTCGATGCGCCTATTAGAGACTTTGGGAGTAGATACCGAAAAGATGTAAGCCTCGGTTTAGCGTGATTTGTAATGCGTGCGCCAGCGGTTTGCAAACCGCTGGCTTCATTTTATCTTGCGGGCTATGAGTGAGCATTGGGATATCATCGTGGTTGGTGGCGGCGCAGCTGGATTTTTTGCGGCGATTAGAGCGGCAGAGCTTCAACCAGATTGGAAGGTATTGATCCTAGAAAGAGGCAAAGAGGTACTGTCCAAAGTGCGTATTTCAGGCGGCGGGAGGTGCAATCTCACCCATGCCTGCTTTGTACCCAATGAGTTGGTCAAATTTTATCCTCGTGGACAGAAGGAGTTGCGAGGTCCCTTTCACCGTTTTTGCTCGGGAGATACCGTCGATTGGTTTGAAAAGCGAGGGATAGAGACCAAAATTGAGGCCGACGGCCGTATGTTTCCCGTTTCGGACTCCTCTCAAAGTATCATCGATGCCCTAGAGGGAAGCGTTCTGCGCAGCAGTATCACCGTAAAAAAGCAGACCAATATACAGCAGATCACTCCTCCGGAGAACGCTCAGTCGCCTTGGCTGCTAGCAAGCAAAGATCAGCAGTTTAGCACGCCTAGGCTCATGTTGGCAACGGGTAGTAATCCTCGTATGTGGCAAATGCTAGAGAAGATTGGCCTCAAAATGGTGGATCCCGTCCCTTCTCTCTTTACTTTCAATATCGATGACGCCCGCCTGCTAGATTTACCGGGACTATCGGTACCCAATGCGAGTCTACGTATCCCCACGACCAAACTGAGTTCAGATGGACCTTTGCTCATTACACATTGGGGCTTGAGCGGACCAGGCATTTTGAAACTTTCGGCATGGGGGGCCCGGGAGCTACACAGCAAGAACTATAAATTTGAACTTTGGGTAAATTGGCTAGGAAGCATGAGCCGCGAGGATGCAGCCGAGCATCTGCAAAATTGTGTGCGCGATTGGGCCAAAAAGACGATCCTTAAAGCCAACCCATTTTCTCTCGCCGCTCGCCTCTGGCAACGCTTGGCCACCACTGCAGGCGTAAGCGAAGGGATGAAGTGGGCCGAGTTGCCCAAAGAAGTCAGAAAGCGTCTTCTCACGGAGCTCTGCGAAGGTCGATATCAAGTAGACGGAAAAAGTACCTTCAAAGAAGAATTTGTGACAGCTGGTGGCGTTTCATTAAAGGAGATTAACTTCAAAAGCTTCTCGGCTAAGCGATTTGACCGACTTTGGTTAGCTGGCGAAATGCTCAATATCGATGCCGTAACGGGTGGCTTTAATTTTCAAGCGGCTTGGACGGGAGGCTGGATTGCCGGAGAAGCCATGAGTGAAACCATTATAGAATCATAAAGCATGCACAAAATCATTACGCTATTATTGGTCTTTTTTATGGGGGTACTCTTGCAGAGTAACGCTCCCCTTCAAGATGCTCCAGACGGCGCATTATTGTTTAAAAAAAATTGTAAGGTTTGCCACGGCAAAGATGCCTCTAAGGAAACCAAAAAGATTCCCTCCCTCCTCAAATCCACTTTGGAGTTGGACGCCATGAATCAGTTAGTCCGTGAAGGTAAGGAGACCATGCCGGCTTTTGCCGCAAGCCTCAATGAGGCAGAAATTGCGGCGGTCTTGGCTTATGTACAAGCCCTCCAAAAGGCGGTAAAAGCCGAATAAACATGAGTCAACAGCAGCCCACTGGACCAGATAAAGACACAAAGTTTCCACTGGCTCATTATGATCGCCTGTGCTTTCTCAAAAATGTGATCACCAATCCTAATATCCTTGTTGGAGACTACACCTACTATGATGATTTTGAGTCAGTCGAGAACTTTGAGAAGAACGTCAAATATCTCTTTGACTTTGTCGGAGATAAGTTGATCATCGGTAAGTTTTGTATGATCGCCTCGGATGTAACTTTCATCATGAATGGTGCAAATCATCTATCAGAGGCGATTAGCTCCTATCCTTTTGCCATTTTTGGCAATGGTTGGGAACATGCAATGGAGGGCAAAACCTATCCTAGCAAAGGAGATACCATCGTGGGCAATGATGTCTGGATTGGCTATGGCGCGACCATCATGCCAGGAGTAAAGATTGGCGATGGGGCCATTATTGCCACCAAATCAGTGGTAGTCAAGGAGGTAGCGCCCTATAGTATCGTTGGGGGTAATCCGGCTCAAGAGATCAAAAAGCGCTTTACCGCAGCAAAGATCGCCAAGCTTTTAGAGATGCAGTGGTGGAACTGGGAGATCGAAAAGATAACGGCCAATGTAGAGAGACTCACAGGGGATTCTCTCCAGGGGCTTTAAATGATATCCCAACAAAAAAGCCGAGCTACAACTGAGTAGCTCGGCTTTTTTGTATCATCTCCTTATCCTAAGGCAGCAATCAAAACGCCTGCAGCAATTGCAGAACCGATCACTCCTGAGATATTTGAAGCCATGGCATATTGCAAAATATGGTTAGAAGGATCTTCCTTCAAGGCTAACTCATTGGCTACTCGAGAGGCCATTGGCACCGCGCTTAAACCAGTCGCTCCGACCAAAGGATTGATCTTTTTCTGAGCAAATAGATTATAAGCCTTAACGGCGAATATCCCTCCCGCCACCGAGAGGCAGAAGGCCAAAAATCCTCCCACGATAATGGCTAAGGTAGTATAGTCCAAAAATGTATTGGCATCCATCGTAGAGCCCACACAAAGGCCTAAAAAAATCGTCGCAGTATTGAGTATCGGGCCAGTTGCGGCTTTGTGCAAGCGTTCGGTCGAAGGCCCAATCTCCTTGATCAAATTGCCAAAGAGCAAAAGCCCCACCAATGGTACCGAAGAAGGCACAAAGATAGAGACAAGCGTTCCGAGAGCGATCGGAAACAATATTTTCACTGTCCGGATATCCTTAATCGCGACCTTATTGGGAAACTGCTTATCCATGGCGCGCATATTGATTTTGAGCTCCTTTTTGCTCATCAGCAAGCGCACTACGATCGGGATAATGACAGGCACCAAGGCCATATAAGAGTAGGCTGCAATCGCGATAGGTCCCAATAAGTGTGGGGCTAATTTGATTGCCGTATAGATCGCCGTAGGTCCATCCGCACCGCCGATAATACCGAGGGCTGCAGCTTCCTTGATGTCCATATTCAAAGCCACTGCTGCGATCAACACGCTAAAGATGCCGATTTGAGCTGCTGCGCCAAAGAAAGCCAAGCGTAGGTTGCGCAACATAGGCCCAAAATCCGTCAAGGCCCCTACCCCCATAAAGATCAAAGGGGGTAATAAACCTGTCTTGATCAAGGTATAATACAGCATATTCATAATACCGTATTCCTTAGTAGCCGCCAATAATCCTTTGGCTTGGATCACCTCATCGGAGACGATATTCATCCCCCCACCGGGAAAGTTGGCCAGTAAGACACCAAAGGCGATTGGGACCAGAAGTAGAGGTTCGTATTGCTTTTTGATCCCGAGGTATAGGAGACCAAAACCAAGCGCCAGCATCAAAAGAGAACCCGGTTGTGTAGCCAGTTCTCCCAATGCCGTCATGTCAAAAAGTTGCTGCAATACTTCCATTTACTGCAGCTTGATTAAGACGTCGTCTTCTTCTACCGCATCACTATTGTTGCGGCAGACCTCGAGTATTTTGCCATCTACTTCAGCCGTGATCGCATTGTATACCTTCATGGACTCGATATAGCCCACGACATCTCCTTTTTTGATGGTATCGCCTGCTTGCACGCCTTTTTCGCCGGGCGTTTTGGTCAAGTAAAAGGTTCCTTCCAGGGGCGCTAATACGGGAGTTCCTTCACTATGTCCATTGGCGCTTCCATTGCCATTAGTGTTAGGCGTAGCGGTGCCATTGCTCTGGCCATTGGTGGCTGGGGCAGCTGCGGTATTGGGCTCATTGTCATATGCCACTTTGACGGTATAAGATTGACCATTGACGTCAATCTGCATAGTCTTGGGCTGATAGTGAGCGGGGGCGCTTGTTGCAGCAGGAGTAGCCGGAACCGGATTAGCCGCGGCCTTACGTTTTTCAAGGTCAGCTAGAAAGTCTGCTTTCGCTTTGCCGGACTTATAGTTGCGATACTGCTCTGGGTGCATCGCCAGTTCCATTAATTCTTCATCGTCTTCGCCGAACGCCCAGCCATTGTCCTGCATTTCTTTGCGAAACTCGTCCAATTGGTCGGGATAAAGTTCTTGAGGGCGTCCCTCAAAAAACTCACGGTTTTGCCCCTTGGCCATTGCGATCAATTCAGGATCTACTTCGCCTGGAAGCTTACCCGATTTACCGCCGATCATATCCCAGACATTGTCCGCGATGATAGACCAACGCTCGCGACCTTTTTCCATCTGCAGCACGTTCATCAGAGCTACATTTTTGACGTACTGGCTATATGGCGTCACCAATGGAGGATACCCTAAGCGAGGCCAGACATATTCAACTTCGTTAAACAATTTGATCAATAGTTGATCCTGCGTCATGGCAGGCTTATCGCGCTTGGCGAGCCATTTATTGAGACTGGCGAGATTTTTTTCAAGATCCGCCATCAAACTACCCATCATACCGCCCGGCAGCCCCGGTCCGATAAGCAGGGAGTTCATAAATCGATTTTGCTTATTGATATAGTAGCCCAAGAAGTCATCAATAAATTCCTGTGTCAGGACGCGCACTTCCATATAGGCATCCATATTGATGTCAGGGACTTCAAAACCGGCATCTTTGAGCATTGCATGCGCGGTGAGCAGATCTACGTGCCCGGTACCCCATGATAGAGGCTCCATCCCCACATCAATGATATCAGCGCCAGCCCTAGCGACTTCCAGGATAGAAGCAGGTGCAAATCCAGGTGTAGAGTGGGCATGATAAGTTACGGGTATATCGGGATGCTTGGCTTTGATGCCATGTACAATTTTGCCTAAAGATACGGGCCGACCAATGCCTGCCATGTCTTTAATACAAATCTCATCCGCACCATGCTCGATCAGCTCTAAAGCGAGACTGACATAATAATCCACTGTATGTACAGGAGAATAGGTTACAGAAAGGGCCGCTTGGGCGATCATACCGCCTTCTTTGGCGTAAGTGATCGAGTCCTTGATGTTTCGCGCGTCATTGAGACCATCAAAGGAGCGAGAAATATCAGTTCCTTGCTTCTTTTTGACTTTAAACATGAGCTTACGCACATCGGCTGGCACTGGACTCATGCGGATACCGTTTAGGCCTCTTTCGAGCATGTGGGTTTTGATCCCAACTTCGTTGAACGCTTGTGTCCATTGTCTTACTGAGCGGTTGGGATTTTCTCCAAAGAGAAGATTGATCTGCTCAAAACCGCCGCCATTGGTCTCTACTCTGGAGAAGCAGCCCATATCGATAATAGGTTTTGCGACTCTCACCAATTGGTCCACACGAGGCATATATTTGCCTGAGGATTGCCACATGTCGCGGTACACGAGGCCAAATTGAATACGTTTGCCCATAAAAATTTCTTGATAGTATCAGCTGCAAGGAAGCCTAATTTTTATCAACCGAAACGACTCTCCCTTTGCCTTGAGTCGTCAGGTCGACAGCGGCAACAATTGCCGCTAAAGTTTCCGATTGTATTGAATGATCAGTGGTATTGGGATTAGGGCTAACTAGCTGATTACCAAATCTATTTACCAGTCTTATCAAACCATTTCCCATCAAAACCACTAGTGATAAGATCACAAAAATGGTGATCATACCGCTTCCAAGTAAGGTTAAAGCTTCATTCATAATGATGAAAATAAGTCTAATCCCCTGCTTTTTCAAGTATTTGTATGGGACAAAACAGTTGATTAAGCATGTAATGCTTCAAGTAGTTTGTGTCAGAAAAGTATTCCATTAAAGCTATTTAAAGGGATTTGGTCCTAACTAAGGAGCAGCGTTCCCTATGATAAGGATGAAAGAAAAAGCCTTAAATGTACCCTCTATTTTCTTTTTTAAGACATATATTTCATTTAAGTGAAACAAACACCTTTTAACACCATACATAAAAAGAGATTAATTTTTACCCTGTTTAAACGAAACAGAAAATAGTACACAAACGTAATATTATTGTCCAGGTATTGCCGAATGCTCCTTCATGAAACCTACAAAACTACAAGCTCTTGTACCGGCAAAACAGGCGACAGAACGTAAATACGATGCAAATCTCACCGAATATCCCAGCCCTCCACTGGCTGAGATAAGAGAGGCAAAAACCATCGATGAAGTACAAGAAGTGCTTCAGGATGCTCGGAAGCGGTCTACGCCAGTTTATCCGATCAGCACAGGCCGAAATTGGGGTCTGGGCTCTGCACTCCCTATTACTGAGCAAAATATTTTGCTCAACTTGGGTCCCATGAACCGTATCAGACAAGTCAATCGAAGGCTTCGATACGCAATCATAGAACCAGGCGTTACCCAAGGGGATCTCTACCAACGTCTCAAAAAAGATTTTCCTGACCTCATCTTCCCGATGACGGGTTCTGGCATCGAAACTTCTATCATAGGCAATATGCTAGAGCGTGGTGTCTGTGTCCGGGGTCACCGTTATAAATATCTTTTGGGGCTTGAGGTTGTCCTAGCTGATGGCACTGTCATCAGGACGGGTGGTCATTGGCATGAGACCGAAAAAAATCCTAGGCATAAGATCGTTTACGCCCCCGGTGTAGGTCCCGATCTTAGGGGACTATTTACGCAGTCCAATATGGGGGTCATCACCGCCATGGTGATCCAATTGGAAAAGCGACAAAGCCATCGTTTGATGGGTTTGATTGCTCCCGAGGCAAATTTAGCACCTTTAACCGATGCCTTATTTGAGCTGAGAGAGGAGAACATTATTCAAGATGGCCTGCTACTCACTGTTTATAAAGATCCTCGGACCAGTGCAGGTCAACAAATGGAAAGAGGACATTGGTTTTCAAGTGCCTCTCTTAGCGGTAGTCAAAGCATGCAAGAAGCCGCTATGCTAGAGATTAGGCATCGATTAGGGCATTTATGCGATGATTTACGCTTTTATCGTAGTGATCAAATGCCTCTCAAAACTGAGCCTGAATACCTCACGACCATTGCTAAAATGTACCAAGGCGAACCCACCAATTATGCGCTTGAGACCATGGCCAAGCTCGGTGGAGTTGAGCTAAAAGATGATTTTGAAATAGATCAAAATCGAGATGTGATTGGTTTTGTTTGCGCATTACCGGCCGTCCCCTTTGAAAGTAGCATTTTGGTGCAGCTAATTGATGAGATTGATCGTCTATCTAATAGACTCAACGTACAAGCATTCTACAACTTTGTAGGCATGACGCCGACCGCATTGGAAGGCTTTTTTCGCGTATTTTTTGATCGTAAGGACAAGCGCTCCGTTTCCCTAGCACACCAATGGAATGCGCAAGTTCATGAACTATTAGCCAAACTAGGACTCCATCCTTATCGCGCTAATGTTCGGCAAATGTCTGATTTGTATAAAGATCCTGAGAGTAAATATTGGTCCACAATCGTCAATATTAAAAACGCTCTTGATCCAAACCACCTAATTGCACCTGGACGATATTGCCCTCCTCCCCTCAATGAGAAAACACAAACCCCATAGCACAATTTCATCATGCAATCTTCACAAACCCAAAACTACACCAGCTTCCCTATCCCAGCGGAAGTAAGAGTGTTTCAACCCAAGACCTCCCCGCTTATGGCAAAGGCGTTTACCGAAGGGCAAATTGCTGCCTTAGGTCGCCACAATGTTACCAAGATATCCTCGAGCAACTCGAGTTGGTGGCACAACCCCTTTGTTAGAGGGCTCGTCTTAATCGACATCCAAACCAGAGAATTACTAGGTGGGGTGCGGATTCACTTGCACAGTCAATCCCATCCGATGCCCATGATGCCGGTCTTACAAAAAGTATTTCCAGAAGGCTATCAGTATGTCCATGAATGTAGCAAGGAACCTAAAGCAGAGATTAGTGGGATCTGGCGTTCGCCGAAGGCGCCCAAAGCAACCCTAGCTCGTTTACTGACTAGTAAAGCCATCTTTGTGGCAAAAGAACTAGGCGTAAAATGTCTCTATGGTTTCGCAGGACATCACTCCGTCAGCATCCTTGAAAAAGAGGGTTTTGGCTATGAGGATGTACTTTGCAAAGACCAAAAAATCCCCTATCCCGACGATAGATATCAATCTAAAGTATGCTTCTTGGACCTGAACCAAGACAGTCTATTTGATTGGGCGCCTGAGGTGAAAATGATTCACCATGGTTTTATCGCCTTTTCGGGGATGAGAGCTTAACTTTTCCTAATATTAGATACCCTTTATGGGTATAAGCTAGCGGTGCTAAACAATGAATTTTGTTGAGCACCGCTAGTGTTTTAAGTAAGTGGACAGATGAAATCAGGTGATTTGAGATCAAGCCCAACCACCCGTTTCTGCTCACTTCTGTTCACAGAAACTGCCCTCCATTTAAAAAAGGAGGGCGGCCCTAATGAGCCGATAGCGTTCCGATAACTATCGGAAGGGCGGGTGCTTTGAAGAGGATCCGAGACACTGTTAGCCCGAAAACACTTATCCACTTACTTAAGACCGATTGTAGCGAGTCAAAAGGGATTTGCCAAAGCCTCGCTTTCAATCAGGCTGCTATCTGTCAAAGTGTGCAAAAACGCAATCAAATCGCTCTTGTCCTGTGCGGAAAGATTTAAGCCAGGATTGACATTAAACTGCATTAGGGGATCGAGCGAAGGAGAACTTTTGACACCTGAATTATAATGCGTCAAGACTTCTTCAAGGGTAGCAAACCTCCCATCGTGCATGTAGGGCGCAGTAAGCGCAATATTCCGGAGTGAAGGCACTTTGAAGCTCGCCTTAAAGCTGGGATTATTGTTGACCGAATAAGCACCAAGGTCCGTCATCTCTGATTCTGTATCGAGTCCATTGTTCATATACTCATGATTGGTAAAATCAAAACCGCCATGACAATGAAAGCATTCGCCGCCTTTGACAGCTCCGCTTGGATCGAACTCGGTAAAAAATAGATCACGGCCTCTTTGCTCGGCATCTGTAAAACTAGCTTCGCCAAAAAGCACCTTGTCGTATTTGGAGTCAAACGAATATATCGTCAACATGAATTGCTCTAAGGCTAAAGCAATGCGCTCTGAACTGATTTGCTCATCACCAAAAGCGCGAATAAATTGATCGGTGTATTGTCTTTCGGCACTCAGTTTTTCGACCACATTTTCGAGCGTCTCATTCATTTCCAAAGGGTCCTGAATCGGCAATAAAGCCTGCTCGCGCAAATTAGCCGCTCTGCCATCCCAAAAGAAGCCTTTATGCCAAGGCATATTGAAGATAGCCATCGCTTGCCGAAGCCCAAGCTTCCCTTCTACTCCTTCACTAAATTGACGGGCGTCAGAAAAACCATCCCGCTGGACGTGGCAAGAAGCACAGGCCTGAATATTGCCTTTAGAAAGGCGATTTTCATAAAACAGCATTCTCCCTAACTCTACGCCAGCATTGGTGAGTGGATTGTCAGGGGGTAAATCAGGTTTAGGAAAATAGCCATGGTCTATCTCATATAGACTGGGATCATACTCTGCAGCGGGAAGCTCGATTGGTGGCTTGGGTTCCTTACAGGCAGCCAAGCCAAGTATGACTCCCAAGAAAGACAACAAAAATATATACTGAAGATTGATAGATTTCACTAGGGTAGAAATTTAGGGTTTGAGATAAACTGCGGATCGCTGAGAGAGTGCAAAAAACTAATGATGGCCTTTTGCTCTGATTCAGAAAGTCCAAGCGGTTTTATCAAGGGATTTTGATGGATATGGCCTTGCCCACCTTGGTTGTAGTGTGCTACTACTTCGGTTAAACTTTTCATGCTGCCATCATGCATATAGGGGGCAGTAAGGCCCACATTGCGGAGACTAGGCACCTTAAACAAAGCGCGATCCTCGGCCTGATTGGTAAGACGAAACCGACCTAGATCAGGATAATCAGTATAGAGACCGTTATTTTCAAAGGCATAGTTGGTAAAGTTGAAACCAGCATGACAATTACTACAGCCGGTTCGCTCACCAAAGAATAGCTCCATTCCCTTTTGAGCCTTTGCCGAAAGTCTATATCCCTCCACTCCTCTTTGAGCTAGGTCGTATAGACTATTGCCGCTTATCAGCGAACGCTCAAATGTGGCCAAGGCCCGAGTAATCACAAAGAAATCCATGCCGCGCCCATAGGCTGCTTGGCTCAATGCTTGGTAAGTGGAGTCTTGGGCGAGGCGCTCGGCCACCAAGAGTATATTAAAGTCAAACTCTGCATGCTCTTGGATAGGCACCAAAACCTGCATTTCGAGGGTTGGAACGCCTCCTTCGCGGGTGAAGTACGGATGATAAGCGACATTGGCTAGAGAGGGCGAATTGCGTTCACCTAAGCGTTCGGCAACGCCGCGACTCTTAGGCTCTCCATCGCTAAAAGCCAAAGAAAGCTGATGACAGCTCGCACAACTCACGGATCCATCTACCGAAAAACGAGGGTCGTAAAACAATTGCTTGCCCAACAACCACCGTGTTTCAGTAAATGCATTGTCGGCGGGAAAATCTATCGCCGGAAAGTCAGCAGGCACGACTAAAGGGGATTCGTCAAAAACCGAAGGATCGACCCAATTGGGTTCACATGCTCCCAACAGTAGCACAAGCAAATAAGCGACTTTCCGGTAGCCCATTAGCGTAGGATGCTCAGTTTATCCATACTGACGCGGCGTCCGTCTTGGTACACATTGACAATGTAAAACCCACTCTGTAAAGGAGCGATTCGAAGGCTTCCTTGCAATTGTGTGATCTCTGTTTGTTGGATAGTCCGGCCAGAAACATCTAGCAAACGCATCTCGTATTGGTGGCCAGCTGGTAGATCATATTGTAAATAACTGGCCTCACGGCTAGGGTTTGGGGCCAGAATAAGCGTTCCGATGAAATCGGGCTCAACCGCAGTAGCCCAAGGAGTAGATCCTTCGGTAAAAACATTGGCCGCCATATCGGTCAGCAGGGTAATAGACTCCCCAAAAGCACCGTGCACGATCATGCCCGCAGAAACATTGATATTTTCAAACAGCATTTCATAATCTGCTTTGATATATAGTTGGGTGGAGTCGCCAGTGGCAATCGGATCAAAACTAACGCTGCCTGAAAAATAATTTTCATTGCCAAGGGCGTGAATTTGATAGTTAAAGACCAATCCAGCTCCGGCGTATCCTTCTAAGGCCACAAAACGATAACCCGCATTCCAGCCCCAATGCATAGAAGGATTTTGAGGCGCCAGTGGGTGTCCAGCAGCATAAGCAGAAGGGTCAGCATTATTTACGGCAGGATCTACGCCCACTGAAAAGTTGATCGCTTCGATAGATTGTACATTGAAGCTGCCCAAAGCATAGGCACTATCGACTTCGGCCCGGACCAATAGCCAAGTATTGGGCACTGGCGTAATTTGGCCGCCATCGTGTACGATTTCCAGCTCTGAGAGGTAGTATTCTAGGCGCTGAACCTTCAAATCATAACCCGCTTGAGTGGTGTAGGCGCTGTCCATCATCAAATCAGCATTGCCAAACTTATGCTGGAGATTGAGTACCACCTCTGTTTGGGCGAATATGGGGGAAAACCCTATAAAAGTTGTAAGAATAAGTAGAGTTTTTTGGAACATAATCAATGTGTATTAGATAGCGTTTAGTCTTGGGATAAACTTTCCCTAAATATGAAATTAGTGAAAGCTTGTTTGTCAGCCAAACTTAGATTTGACTATTGTGCTTAATTTACCCTGTGCTTTATTTGTTCCTCAATTTCTAAACTGCTTTTCTCTATTTTGGGAACCTAAATCCAACCAGCATGCGAGCACTACTCTTTACTTTTTTTCTTTGTTTTGCCCTATTCGGGAACGCTCAGACCTTTATGAGGCCGGCTTCGCCGAACGCTCCGTTTCAAAGCTTTGCTGAACGCCAAGCTCGCTTTGACAATTGGATACAGCAAAACAATCCAGACAGCAGCAAAGGCTGGAAATGGTATCAGCGCTGGCTTGAGCATCATGCTACGCGTTTACAAGCAGATGGCAATCCGGTCGATCCAGCCATCTGGTACAATGAAGCAATCAGAGTAGCAGAATGGAAAAGTCGGCAAAGTCTCAGTCAAACCCGAGCTGGCAATTGGTCCCCTATTGGTCCTGATATTGTACCAGACTCACCGGACCCCTTTTCTCAGCATGGCATGGGGCGGATCAATTGTGTTACTTTTCATCCAAGTGATCCACTAACATTTTGGGTCGGGATTGCGCAAGGCGGCGTGTGGAAAACCACCAATGGAGGCCAATCTTGGCTACCGCTAACGGATGATTTGCCCGTTCTGAGAATCAGTGATATCGCCCTAGACCCTAATGATACCGACATCATGTACATTTCAGTAGGCGACTATGCATACATGGGAGTAGGCCTTGATCTCGATGCGCGAAAACGTCAAACGCATTACGGTCTAGGCGTGTATAAAACTACCGACGGCGGCCAGAGTTGGCTACCTACGGGTCTGACATTTGCCCAAACAAAGCGTGATGGGTCTTTGACCAGAAGAGTATTTGTCGATCCGGCTGATAGCCAGCATCTCCTTGCCGCAGGCATTCATGGCATCTGGCAGTCCGCCGATGGTGGTGCCAACTGGAATCAAGTGCTCGACAGTCTTATTTGGGACATTGAGCAAGCCCCTAATGATCCCAATACCCTATATGCATCCTCTGGCTATCGCTCTACCCTAGACATGGGTACAGCAGGAATCCTAAAATCTACTGATTTTGGGACCAACTGGACTTGGCTCAATACTGGGATCCCTCGACAAGACACAGTGCAAAGGGTAGAATTGGCGATCTCGCCTTCTGATCCAAACTACATCTATGCTTTGACCTGCGATATTGAGCGGGGATTTTATGGGCTTTATCGTAGTACGGATGCTGGCAGCACTTGGGAGAAGCGTTCCGCCAAAGGCAGCGCTCCCAACATACTTCACTGGTACGAAGGTGGTACTCCTGACGGCGGCCAAGGGACTTATGACTTAGCGATCCTCGTTGATCCCAATGATAGAGAAAGAATCTATACTGGAGGGATCAATATGTGGGCCTCCGAGGATGGCGGCTTGAATTGGAATGGTGTT
>JBCAWW010000011.1:0-19219 GCA_038534415.1 Bacteroidota bacterium
CCCAGCCGTTCCCTGACGCTGGTGGGTATCAACCTCAAAGACCTCAGTGCAGAAAACTTTAACCCCATCGCCGATGCCCACCTCCAACAAGACCTGAGTGCCCGAAGTGAAGCTAAATGTGAGCTCTGCGCAACTACTGGAAATTTAGATATTTACTTGGTCCCTGAGGCGGTGGAAGCTACTCCTGATAATAGCATTTGGACTTGCCATACTTGCCGCGAGCAAATTGCAGACCCTGATACTATGGACCCCCATCATTGGCGCTGTCTCAACGATAGTATGTGGAGCGCAGTACCCGCTGTGCAAGTTGTCTCATGGCGGATGTTGCATCGTTTGAAGGCCGAAGGCTGGTCGCAAGATCTGCTAGATATGATGTACCTAGACGAAGAAACCCTCGCCTGGGCCAAAGAGACCGGCGAGGATCAAGTACAAGAAGCTGCCATTAAACATCTAGACAGTAACGGGGCTCAACTACAGACGGGAGATAGCGTGGTATTGATCAAAGATCTCAATGTCAAAGGCGCCAACTTTACCGCTAAACGTGGTACTGCTGTCCGTAATATCTCCCTCGTGTGGGACAATGCTGAGCAAATCGAAGGTCGTGTCAATGGCCAACAAATTGTGATTTTGACGCAATACGTCAAGAAATCTTAATTCCCAAACTCAACAAATAGCGCTACTCTTGGCCTTTTGTAAAAGTCGGTACCGCCAACAAAAGACTGATAGCCGATAGTTTGGCTATAATGAAGGCCCGCACCCACTCTGATATTGGCGGCGGTAGGGAGGGAACGGCTTAGCCGAACGCCTCCCTCCAATAGCCAGCCAAAACCAGCATCTGATTCGCCCATGAGTTCGTCTTCCCAGGCTGAGACGCGTCTTCCGTCTGGCGTTTCGCGATCTTCTCCTACGAGATAGAAACCGGCTCCCATTTGCCCAAACATAATGGGCACCTCCAGTTGCCAATCAGCTCCAAAACCAATGAGGGGACTGACAAACAAGCCAAAGGCAGCATGATCCGCTCGTAGATTGAGGCTGCTTTTTCCATTGTATTCGGTACCAGTCGGGAGGACTAGCTCGTAGGTCTGCGGATTGATGGGACCGCTGCGCCCGTAGTAAAAAAATCCCGTTTTGAGCTGCCCATTAGCAAAAGTAAAGCCCGTTTGGAATCCCATATTGCGGCCTAAGTGATCGCCGTGGAGGATAAAACCTGCTTCGGGAGTGATAAACCATTGCAGTTTATGGTCTTGAGCTGAGGCATGGGAAAGGCTGGCCCCGATGAGGAGGCAAAATATGATATGTCGCATGATAAAAGGAGCTTAGAAGGTTTGAAAAATATTTTTGAGATCGGTTTTCGCTGGGTTTACCGCTTCGCAGAACGCTTATCTTATTAAGTACAGACAAAAGCTGCCATAAGGACATGAGAGGGGCGATTCACGGTCTTTTTTTTACTAGGCGAACAACTCAATACATCATCAACGATGACAAGGCTGAGCGTTCTCCGAAGGAGTAGGCCAAACCCACTTGCAAGAAGGAATAAAACTTCATGCTATCTCCTCCCGCACCAGAGGTCGGCCCTGCTTGTCCTTGTAGGCTGATCGCCAAACGCTCAGTGGGTGCATAGTTAAAGCCCAACAATAGGATGCTTGATAGTTGCTGCTCTAGCAATGGCTCAGGAGAAAGCTCATAAATGGTCTTAAGCATCAGGCCCGATTGTATTTGAAAGCGCTCATTGATGGGTAAAGTCAAGATTAAACCCGGATCAATCTCAATAGCGGTAGAACGATTGGGATCAAGGTCTTCGGCAAAAGAAATAAAGCGAAGACGGCTGCGAAGGTAAAAGTCTAAGTGTAGCGCCTCACTTTTGTAAGCCTTAAAACTAACGGGAATGCCGATCCAAGTGGCATTGCCGGCCGGCACTACTTTGGCACCGATAAAACGATAATTGTACTGACTCCATTGGCCTTCAATGCCTGCAGTCAAGCGTTCTCCGAAGGAAGTCTGAAAACCCGCTTTGGCAAAAATATCATCTTGATTGGAAGTCCCTATTTGTAAATGGAGGCTTTGTGCCTGTGTGGATCCTAAGTAAAGACTCAGGCTGAGGAGGATGAAAAATGCTTTGTTCATAATGATATCTGTAAGTTGATATCACAAAGCTAGGCTGGGGGAGAGGCGGTTTCATTGATCGAAATCAATAAAGCTATTTATGGGAGGCCAGTCGTTTGCGGATGCGGCTGAGGGCTTCAGGCGTAATCCCAAGGTAGGAGGCAAGGTAGTATTGGGGGACTCTAGGAGCGAGCTTGGGACGAGTTTTGAGCATCTGAAGGTAGCGCTGCTCTGGGCTGTCGTTGAGCAGGGATATTTTGCGTCGAAAAGCAAAGGTATAGCCCATCTCGGCTTGCAGCCTGAGCAAACGCTCAATCTGATGTGACTTTTGCGCCCAACGAAGGGCGGCCTCCCTACTAAAAACATAGGCTTCGCTGTCTTCCATCGCGACGATATTGAGTAGCGCAGGGGCTTGTGGCATAAAGCTCGCCGCGTCAGCGACGAAGGCTTCCTCCATATGAAAATTGTCCGTAACCTCTTCGCCATCGGCGAGGAAATACTTGCGAAAAAGTCCCTTGGTAATAAAACCGATCTCCCAACGATGTTCGCCTTGACGGAGAAAATGCTCGCCTTTTTTGTAGCTACGAAGCTTGATATCTTTTTGAAATGGCTCGAATTCTTCCTGACTGATGGGGATGATCGACTGGATTTTCTGGAATAAGCGATTCATAGGTTCTCATTTGGGCATTGAAAGCTGTCTCAGCGCTGCTAAGGGGCAAAACAGTTAAAGCTAGCTAAGAGAAGTAAGCGTGTCATTGATCGAGATCAATAAACGCCCTATGCTTGCCCAAGACTAAGCGTTCACCAAAGGTGCTACCTCAGTCCCAATCAGTTTTATCGCCTCAAGTAATTGTTGATGACTGAGTCCTGCATTGTCCATCTGGAAAGAAAAACGATCTACACCGCCTAAGGCCTCGCTATGACGGCGGATTTTGGCCGCAACTTCTTGTGGACCGCCTACGACCAAAGCCCCACTAGGACCGACTTGAGCATCAAAATGACCTCTCGTTACCGGCGGCCAACCGCGTTCTTTGCCGATACGCGTAAAAGTCTCGGCATAGCCGGGATAATAATTTTCGATGGCTTCCTCGTTGGAGGGACCAACATAGCCCAAGGAGTGTAAGCCTACTTTGAGTTTTTCGGGTGGGTGGCCTGCTCTGGCTCCAGCTTGCCGATACAAATCAACCAAAGGCCTGAATCTGTGCGTCTCCCCACCGATGACGGCTACCATCAAAGGCATCCCGAGTTCGCCCGCTCTAGCAAATGAACCAGGGGTTCCCCCAACGCCTAGCCAAATAGGGAGTTGAGTTTGATGAGGACGAGGATAGATGGCTTGGTTTTGTAAGCTAGGTCTAAAACGTCCCGACCAATTAATAGTTTCGTTTTCGTTTATCTGCAATAGCAAGCCTAGCTTTTCGGCAAAAAGGGCATCATAATCATTCAAATTGAGCCCAAAGAGAGGAAAGGATTCGGTAAAGGAACCTCGACCCACGACCATTTCGGCTCGGCCTTCCGAAATCAAATCGATAGTGGCAAAGTTTTGAAAGACCCTAACTGGATCAGCCGCGCTCAGCACCGTTACGGCACTGCTAAGGATAATATTTTTGGTTTGCCCAGCGGCAGCGGCGAGAATGATCGCGGGGGCAGCGTCTAAAAACTCTTTGCGATAATGCTCCCCGATGCCAAAATTATGGAGACCCATTTCGTCAGCGTAGACGATGCGATCTATCAGTTGTCCGAGGGCTTGGCTGCTACTGAGACCTGAGGCCGGGTCGTTACCCGCAAAGCTATCAATTCCGATTTCCATATGTCGTGTTTGGTGTTGCTAACAAGATACAATTATTGCCTTCGTCATTGCAATAAAAAAACCCGGTGGTTCAAAGAACCAACCGGGCTACAGCCATTAAAAACTGCCCTAAAAAACGATACTCAAAAATCTATTCTTCAAGAGATTTAATCTCTGCTAATCAATATTTTACGAGTGGTACTATGGGCTTCGTCAGAGATACGCACCAAATAGGTACCGCTATACAAAGTCTGAATGTCAAAATAGGCGATCGTACTACCGCGACTAAGCTTAGTGCTTTGAATACGCTTGCCAGTAATATCTATGAGCTCTACTTGCAGGTCTTCATTGACCAAATCGCCCAATTGGATGGCGATCAATTCGGAGGCAGGGTTAGGGTAGATTTCGATATTTAGATTGCCAAATGCTGCTTCGGACAGGCTATTGGCATTGGGGGTATAAATGGTCGTCGGCTCGGCTACGTTATTGACGCTCCGGTTGGCCGATACACCATAAAATGTAGGCCCCACTACATATGGATAAGACGAATTCCAATTTTCATCCACCGTTGAGAAATAGGCATATGTACCATTGGGATACTCAGGCGTTACACAAAAGCGACCGTTGTGTATGTCGAGATAATCTTCTTCACCCTGATGCTCAATCCACTCATAGTCTTCTCTAAAATAGCCCAAGAAGTAAGTTGCGTCTATATCTGGTCCATCATCTACATCAGTGCCATCTGCATATTCGGTGCGCTGGGTGATATTGCGTAGCTGATAACCAGACTTGATGCGAGCGATTCCCCCGCTGCCGTCTGCATTTTTGTAGCCATAGCCGCCGTAGATGGGAAAACCATCATAGGCAAAGCCGATCAGCGGCGAATGCGCCGTGCTATCGAGCATATAAAGCCCATCCGCATCATAGAGATTACAAATGGTAGAAACCACCACTAGATCGAGGTCAAAAGCCGACGGATTTTGGTGGTGGTGATAGTTGCCCATTGCGGGGTGGCCTTTGGCACAATCAAAACCTGCTCTTTCTGCGGGTATTGCATCGCGTGTCCAGGCTGTTTGCGCCATGGGGCCTCCGGGACAAGGAGTATTGCCAGGACCGCCACACAATGAATTGGTGGTTGAATTCCAACCCACTCCATCACGATAATCAAATAAAGCAACTCCATTGATAAAGAGGCCGATATTACCTCCATTAGTCGATGTGGGAGTGCCGGTATTTTGTTGAGGGTTGAGTGGAAACTGATAGATGCCTCCTTGATTGGTCGCCTGAGAGGGATTTCCATCCAAAAAGGGGCCCGTAGGATAAGCCGGAATCCCAGTAGCCGTCACATAAACAAAATCAGCTGAGTATTCGACCTGTTGGCAATTGACCAGTTCGCCATTGCTGATGGCGGTTGAGTTTCCAGAGACATAATAGGTACCCGTTTCAGTCGTGTTTTGCAACCAAGCCGTAATGGCTGGATTTAGCTGTGCTTGGAGCGAAAACAGACAGGCGAGCAGCCCTAGTAGTAAAGTTGTTTTTTTTATCATAGAGGTTGACTTTTCTCTTAGATGCCCTTTTTTCTATATACTTTTGTTTTCATTCGTTTTTTTCTCGCCCCCTTTCACCTCTAAAGCCTTAGCTATGAGCACTGCAGAAGAAAGAGCCGAAATGCCAGAAGGATCAGCTCCCATTTTGGACAATCGAAGTTTAGAAAAAGACTACCGTACTCTAGTGCCCCTGATCAAAGCGGGTATGCGGATACTGGATGTGGGTTGTGGGAGTGGGGCCATTAGTCGCGGCCTTGCCGAACGCGTCGGTCCGGACGGCTTCGTTTGGGGAATCGATAGTAGCGACTATCTGATCGAAAGTGGGCAAAAGCGCCAAGCGGATGTCTCTAATCTGAAGCTGAGTCAGGAAGATTTATTCACCTTTGCCCCAGAGGAGCAGTTTGATCTGATTGTTTCGGCGAGAGTATTGCAATGGCTAGATGATCCCCAAGGGGCATTGCGCAAGTTCAAAAGCCTCTTAAAACCCGGCGGTATGATTTCTATTTTGGATTATGATCATACGGCCCTCGAATGGACTCCCGAACCGCCAGAGAGCATGAAAAGCTTTTATGCGGCATTTCTTAAGTGGCGAGCCGAAGCGGGTATGAACAATCAAATCGCGCGCGATCTGCCCGACTATTTTCAAGCAATCGGTTTGACTGAAATCCAAACTTTCGAGTCCAATGAAGTCTATCAAAAAGGGGCGGCTAACTTCCCTCATAAGATTGGGATTTGGGCGGCTGTGGCGGAGAGTCGTGGCCAACAAGTGGTGGCCGACGGCTATTTTAGCGAAGCCGACCGTCTCAAGACTATCGAGGAGTACAATGCCTGGGCCAAGACCGAAGCCGAGGGTATGGTGATGAAACTGCGAGAGGTCAGGGGCCGATTCCTGTCTTAGGGGGGAGCCGCTCTTCGCGGAACGCTTAGTCTAATCTTTCAAAAAGAATGTTTTTTACGGTGCCTTCAGCCGCCACGAAAAAGGATATTGGCTCTCCTTTAGCGTTGCGGCTGAAGCTGTACTTTGTTCTGCGATTTGCTCCCAGGACATCCTTTTGGATTTCTTTTAGGGCCAGGCCATCGTGATTGGGATAGCTCAGGATCAATTGCTCGCCTTGCATGCCTAAGGTGTAGGTAACCGCCAGTTCTTTGGAGTAGTATTCGCCTGCAAATTGGGCTAGATTTTGATTGAGATTTGGGGCCAACTCGACTCGTTCGAAGTAAAAGATGGCCCCGCCAAAATCTACTTGAAGCCCAGTCGCGGCTGCCCCTCGCAAAGTAAAAGCATAGCTCACCGAGGCATTATCTATCCGGCTAAAGCTTGTCTCTCCTTGCGATGCAAGCGGAGCGGCTTCTCGCCCAAAGCTGCTCAAGGCCCTAAGGGTATCCTTTGTCACGAAAATATCCATCCTAAAATCGCTATTGAGTTCTTGATAGGTGCCGACAAAGGAGTTTAATTCTATTGCTGTATGATAAGAAGGCCTTTTTGTGGATTTTTCTGGCTCAGATCCTTCCATGTATAAATCCAAGATCTGATAGGAGATTTCCACTGCATTGAGATGCTCAGAGTTGGTATAGACGATAACGGCCAAATTGAGATCGGGCACACAAATAAATTGTGAGCGCATCCCTATGTCTCTCCCGCTATGGTTGTAGGTAGTATGGGACCGATAGGGAGACACAAACATAGCGCGAGCATGCTTCATCATTTCGCCATTATTGAGAGTATCTAGCTGAGTGATAAAGCTTTTTAAATAGGCAAATTCATGCTGCGGATCTAGGAAAAGCTGTGCCCATTTAGCTAAATCCGAGATGCTACTTTGCACCCCACCTGCTCCCACACAAAGGGTCAATGTTTTAGGCGCTTTAAAGTTTGGCCCGGCTTTATAATAGGGCGTCGCACGATTGGGGATGATCTGCTCAAGATCATATTGGTAAAAAGTCTGCTCCATCGCGAGCGGTCCAAAAAGCTCCTTCTGCGCAAATTGGTGGATTTTTTGTCCTGAAACCCTCTCTACAATCAAAGCCAGCAATACATAATTGGTATTTGAATAAAGCATCTTCTCTCCCGGCGCATTGTTGACACCCTCTTGCCGAAACATCAGCGCATGTATCATATCGTTGGTATAGCCCCGGTGTTGGTAATCAAAACCCTTCAAATCGAGGAGGACATTGTGATTTCTGATGCCGCTAGTATGATTGAGCAAATGCTGGATGCGGATCGTGTCCCCATAAAAAGCTAATTCTGGGATGTACTTGCGGACATCATCTTGCACAGATAAGGCCGCCCGATGCTGTAAAACGCCAATGCAAGCCGCCGTAAACTGCTTACTGACCGAAGCCAAGCCAAAGACAGTAGAATCATTGAAAGGGAGCTGATAGGCCAAATTCATGCTGCCCCGGCTGTTTTGATACAGCAGCTTAGCATCTTTGACTACTCCAACTGTCAGGCCGGGAGTAGCTTCATTAGGTATGGCCTTTATGAGAAGGGCGTCTATCTCTTTTCCTATATCACTTTGCCCCCATAAAGAAACCGCCGAAAGCATAATGAGCGTGAGAATAGAAAACTTCATTTTTTCTCTTCACAATGCTTTCGGCTAAAAAAGATACAGCTCGATTTTTCTGCTTCGAATCTAGGTCTGATCTACATGCCTAGCTTACTTCAACTCCTCCATTGCTCTTTCGAGCATTTTGTCATCGCCTGCGGCTAGGTCTTGTTTTGTGTTGACGATCACAATCTCTGGGGCGATGCCGATGCTTTCGAGATTGACATTGTCTGCATTGCGGTAGTCGCCCACTGATACCCCATATAGCCAGCCATTGGGCAATTCGCGAGTTACTACATCCGAAAAAGCGCCGGTAGTGGTATCACCCACTTGGATGACCTGCGGGAAGCTCTTCATGGCAAAGCTAAATGACTCGGCAGCACTGATGCTAAAACGATTGCTCAGCAGTACTACTGGTTTGGCGTAGCGTTCCCCGCTGTAGGGGCTGACATACCACTCTCTCGGCTCCTCAAAATCATCTGGACCTGGACCTGTCTTATAGCGCGAGATCATATACAAACGACGCTGATCGGCAAAAAAGCTAGCGATCATCTTACTACTTTCATCTTCGCCGCCATTGTTGTCGCGAATGTCAATGATGATGCCTTTGGTGTCTTTGAGATCATTGATGACTTGCTGCATATACTCCTCAAAAAAAGACGGCTCGTCGTAGATCTGCGGCAAATGGATATAGCCAATATTACCCTCCAAGCTGCCATAATAGATAATGTCTTTTACGCTATCGATGTGGCTGACATATTTTGTTTGGACAAGATTTAGATCAAAATCTTGATAATTCTGCCGGTCCAATCGACCCGAAATGCCGCCTGAAAAAAAGGTCGGATCATGTGTGGGAGATTCCAAGAAGAGATGAGAATCGTCTAGCTCAGTGATCAATCCAGTCAAGGCTTCAAAGAGGCCTGCTTCGGTAGCATTGTCTACCAATGGGGCTCTATATTGGGCGGCCAAAGCTGGCCAATTGACGTTTTTGACTTGCAATAAGCCGTAGTGCTGCTCAAAGTCCTCGACAAATACTTCATAGCTGTTTAGCACTGTATTGGGGACTGCCTCTCCAAGCAATACTTCGCGACAAGCACTGCACAATACCAAAAGACAGAGGGCAAAAAGATATATAGGTGATTTCATTGTTTTAAAGATTTGAGAGTGAATAAATTACCAGCTCCGAGCTACGCCTAAAGTCAAGACGCCTTGATAAGCCCAAAGGTCCTTAGGAGTGTCATCGTGATACCAAGCCCAGTCGTAACGGCTGCTAAAACTCCATTTGTCATTCCAGTCATAGCGGTAGCTAAGGCCAAGATCGACGCGTTGGTAGCTGCCCCAAGAAGGCGCGCGGGTACCAACCGTAAAAACCGTTACCACATCTGGGGCTCTATCTTCCAAGCGAGGAATTTGGTTGTAAGGCATGTCTGTGATCCAGCTAAATGCGGGTATGCCAAGCTCTCCTGAAAAGTGATGCTGCGTTCCTAATTGATAGTCTGCTTTTGCTTTTAGGACTACATTACCTTGACCCAATATCCAGGGGAAGCCTCCGATATCGCCAAAGTCGAGCATCATTTCTTGTCTGATGCCTGCTCCTGCGGAGAACGCCCAGTCCCCGCGTTCCGCGAAGCGGTAGTAATAAGTAGCTTGCAAGCCTACCGAAGTCCCTCCCAAAGATGTCTCTCGCTGCGCTCGAATCGTCGGTTCTTGCGGCGCAAAGGCCACTAAACCTCCGCGCAAGCTGTAGTCCCACTGATGGGCTTCGTTTTGACGATTGTAATGGAGGCGTATTTGGGGCCCAAGTCCTCGATAAACCAAAGGCGTGGCCTGTTGATCAAGAAAGCTGAGGTGCTGGCCGCCAAGTTGTAGACCCAATTGGTTTTGTGCGTGAAGCTTGGGGCTAAGCCAAAGGCAAAAAATCGCCCCCATCATAAGCATAATTTTCTGGTTCATGTTTGTTCGTTATTTGCTTCAAATACCAACAAAAAGTGCCCAGGTTGCTTATTGAGGAGCTTTTTTACACCAAGCGGACATGGCTCTGCACGAAGCGGACAAACGACTTAGGAAGCGAGCCACTGTTTAAATTGCGCGTGTCTATTTTTGTTGAGTAGGGCGGGCTCTTCTAGCGGAGGATTGAGTTGAATCTGGGTTTTTCGGTTGGGCAAAACCTCATAGGAATGAAGCGCCTGTCGATGCAACAGTAATTGGCGGTTGACTCTGAAAAAAGCTTGGGGATCGAGCTGACTTTCTAGGGCACTGAGGGACTGATCCCAAATCCATTCTTGACCGTCTATTTGCCGGAGAAAATTGATTTGATCTCTGCGGTATAAATAAGCGATTTCGGCTACTACGATTTGATAGGTTTTTTGCCCCTTCTTGAGACTAAGCTGTGCTGCGAATGTAGGAGGATGCTGGTCTGCTGTTGGCTGAAGGGGGGGCGTGGCCTTTGGGCCTTTGCGTAGCTGGTTTTTGAGATAAGCTTGTTGAAATAAGTACTGAACTAGCAGCATCAATAAAACCAAGACGGGAAAATCAGTATACCAAAAGATATGAGGGATGTACTCAGCCCCTAGGAGTTCATTGCGGATTTGTACTCCCAACCAATCGATCAAAACGGCCCCAGGCAGACTAAATAGAATTTGCCATAGCCAACGTTTGGGTTTATGGACTGATTCCCAGGGCATGCGAGCGTCAAACCGAAGGATCACCAACAAAATCAGTCCCCAAATGGCGCCACCAATCAATAAATTGAAGAAGATCTTTTGGTAGAGGATGGGTTCCTCAATGGTATGCGGAGTCCCCAGCACGGTCGCCGTAATGACACTGAGCAGCAAGCCCAATAGCATCCACTTCAGTTGATAGTAATGAGGCATTTTTAGACGCATAGCGAGACCCAAGTCTATTTCATTATGCTAACTTAAACATTCTCCTCACAAGAATCTGTAACTTATCCGCAAAGCCACGATATGAAACTCATCGACGATCTCAAAGCTACTCAGGCCCAGACTTTGACTTATTTTGACCTCTCCGAGGAACGCTTAGACCTGCGCTACGGCCCCGGCAAATGGAGTATCAGACAACTCCTACATCACCTTGCTGACGCTGAGACAGTCCTCTATGAACGCATCCGACGAGCCATCTCGAAACCCAATCAGGTGGTTTGGGGCTTTGATCAGGATGCTTGGGCGCAAGGCCTCCGCTACACGGAACGCCCAGTCACGCTCAATAGGGCCGTTTTTGCCGCTATCCGCGCCGCCATCATCGATTTGGCAGAGCGGCATTATGAAGCAGATGGCGCCAACCCCTACGTCCACAATGAAACGGGCAAACGGACGCTAAAGCAAGAGTTCGACAAAGTCGTTTGGCACAATGAGCATCATCTAAAACAAATTGAGCAGGCTTTAGAAATGGCGAAAAACTAGTAGTTTTGTGCTAGCACTCTTTTAGACATAATATTTGATGAGCAACATCCAGCCTTACTATAAGGAGTCCGGCAAAATTGCTTGGCTTGGCTTGTTCGGAATGCCTCTTGCTGGCCTAATCGTAAGTATAGTACTCGCTTTTGTCTACGGCTACATCAGCTACTATATAGGCGTGGTTTATCTCAATCTTATTCTCGCTTTTGCCTTTGGCTTTGGTGTCGGCTATGCCGCTGGCAAAATAGCCTATTTAGGCAAGGTCAGGAATAAATACTTTTGGATCATCATGGCTGGTCTTTTGGGCGTTTCAGCGGATTATTTTGGTTGGGTTTTTTGGATCCATGCCTTGAGTGAGCAAAGCGTTCTGATTTTAGAGCCAGCGCGGCTTTATTCGGTCATGCAAGAGGTTGCAGCGGAGGGTAGTTGGAGCATTTTGGGAATTAGGCCTACTGGAGGCATGTTAGGGATGATTTGGACGTTGGAGCTAGGCGTGATTGTCCTCATGACTTATGTGGGAATAGATATTGCCTTTGGCAGACAACTCTTTTGTGAAGATTGCCAACTTTGGACAGAGGATACTGTATTGACGAGCTACCTAGAGCCAATCTATGACACCTATAAATTTCGTATTGCTCTAGAATCTGGTGATTTTAGTGTATTGACGAATTTGAAGAGGGTGGGTAGCGAAGCCAAAAACCGAGCAAAGGTCCAGATATTTAAATGTCCCAATTGCCTAGATTCAAATTACTTGCGGGTGGATGAGATTGAAGCTACTACTACCCAAAGAGGATTTGTTAATCTAAAAGAAAAGTTGATCCTAGAAAACCTCATTATCCCTATTGAAGCCTATGAGTCGATCGCAGAATGGGGCGAAAGGATCAAACAAGAATAATTTCTCTCTACTTTAACCTCCTCAATTTTGCCTTGCAAAACGCTTTTCAAGGGCCGCCATCGGCTCTACTTCAAATCCCCTTATGGGTGAGTCCCAAAATAGGGATCTAAACAAATCGCTCAGATCCCTACCTTAAAAATGGCAAATAAATCTTGATAGCTTTTCTTTCTCCTACCAACTATATCGTACTCCAAGCCCCAATCCATAATGAGGATAGAGAAATTCTAAGATTTTGTTATAGTGCAGGATACCGCTAGTGGTCGCAATAATATCGATCGGATTGCCCTGAGTGGGGATACGGTAGCCAAGATCCAAGCGTGGTCCCATGACTAAGTCCACATATTGCTGAGCGGCAGTTTTAGTCGGTACCCATTCTCCATTTTCATAAATGTATTGTGGATCAGCGTTTCGGGTATGAGCCACTCCTGCGTTGATACGGAGGTTAAGAAAAAGGCCTGCAAAGAGCGTCCGTTCCCAGCCGAGGCCTAGCTGCAATGAATTCCAGCGTTCGTGGTAGAGATTACGATAATGCCCCAATTGTCCACTCGCAAAAAGGCGGCTCTTGGCTTTAACTTTGAAGTATCTTTGGGCTTCTAGGCTGAAAGCCGGCCGGATTTTTACCTCATGGGTGACGCCTAATAGTCCAATGTCATAGCGGAGCAATACGTCTTGATGCTGGGCGTTGAACTGCAGCGACCACTTAGGATTTATGGTGTTTTCTTGGCCTTTTAGGAGCTGCGGCTGTCCGCCGAACGCTAATATCCCAATGCAGAGGTAGATAAATGATAAACGCATTTTATTCTTGGATTTTGGAGTAAAACAATATGCCCATCTCATCCTCTGAGGTAACCCCAAATTCAATATCCCGATCAGACTCATTGTTGTAATAGACCTTGGTGCGGATACCAGTACCAGCGGGAAACTCCAATGGCGGATCAAAAAGTTTATAGGGTGGATGCTGATAGTCGTATGAGACATAAAGTAGCTCGCCATCATTGGCTCCCCCTACTTTGAATACTTCAAATTGATAGCCACGCTTGTGCATATGCGCAAACATCTGGCGTATGCGCGTATGGCGATTAAAAGTTTCTGAATAGTCGATTACCGTGGCCTCTTTGGCGGGTAAGAATAACTCATCACCATTGTCAATATCATCGATCTCTAAGGTTTCCTTGACGCTATCGGCTGGTATGGTAAGCATATTGAGAAATACTTCGCCGAAGAGGGTTTGGCCAGTAACATTGAAGTAGTGGGAGTTGATGTCGAGACTAGAGTTGGCCGGAATGCGAACCGCTATGCCCGGAGGAAACTGCTGAATAAAACTAGGCTCTTGGGCACCGCAATACATCGCGCCGCTGCCCATGGTGAGGGTGAAGTTGGCCCGACCATCGGGGAGATTCTGATCTCTCATTACTCCTACGCTAGGATTGTTGGGATCATTTTCGTTTTCAAAGCCGTAGGCTATGAGGTGATGCGTTCCGGGACGGCATAGCACTTCAAAGCGATTGACATAGATGTCTTCGGTATTGCCAATCTCCTTGCGGATAAAGATTTCTCGTTCGTAGTTGGCGGGTACTGGAAAGGCTTCTACGTGAATTTGGTAGCCTTCACCCGCAGCGGGTGCGCTCAATCCCTCAAAGTCGGGAATGTCAGCTGGATTGTAGTCAAAGCTTTTTTCACAGGAAAAAAGCGCAAAGGCCAGGCAAAGAAGACCAATTAGGCTTAGATTTTTGCTCATGAGGGTAGATTTAGATGTCTGATAAAAGGACGAGAAAAGGAAGCGAAGTGCTGGTTATTCGATGAGAAAACGATCGGCAATATGGCCCAATTGGGGAGCCCCTGCCTCAATCCACTCCTTGACGAAGGCAATCTGATTATCGCTCAGACTAAGGCCTCCTTGGGGCATGGGAGCCCCGAATGGAAAGGCAGTAGAATCGTAGACGAGTTTTTGATACATAAAACTACTGTCCACATCAGCGGGCTTGATCAATTGTAAACCCAATTGTCGGGCTTCTCCATTGGCGGCCAGGACGCCTACAATGCTTTGATAGACATCTTCTCCCGCGAGTAAGGGCGATTCCTCCCCACTGACATGACAGCCACTAAGGGCGCATGAGGTCGCGAAAATATTGCTGTAGATGAGACCAAAACTTGAATCAGGCGGCGTATAAGTGGGTTGTGGCGGCGTCTTCTCGCAGGCCGAAAAGATGAATAAACCCGCAAACAAGCAAATGAGCTGTACTGTGTGTTTGTGAAATCGACTGTTAATAGACATAGAGGATTAGCTAAAGCATGATAAGGTGGCGGGTGTTGCCTCTATGACAACCGCCAAGTCGCTCTACCCCTACCTTGGGTT
The DNA here is from genome assembly GCA_038534415.1 of Bacteroidota bacterium. Classification (GTDB taxonomy): domain Bacteria; phylum Bacteroidota; class Bacteroidia; order J057; family J057; genus JBCAWW01. Next base: position 14,647 of record JBCAWW010000011.1, read on the forward strand.
TGAAAAAAATACATACTTAAGCTTTAAACAAGGCAATAATCATTGCGCCCAAGCCTGATCTTGCTCATAATATTGCTGCATCTCCGCTTCCCAGTCTAAGCGCTGGTTTTCTTCTGGCCAAAATATACGGTTGATCCAGCGGTATTGTGTGAGGTATCGCTTTAGCATGGGCCGTACATACTGCTTGCCATTGATTTCCAGATAGGTATTGGGTAGTTGGCGGGCTAGTTTTCGTAGCCTTCGCGGGGAAATATTGCCATTGATACTCAGCAATCCAATGTCCAATTTGGCGATGTCCTTTGGGATTATTACCTCCTCTAAAAAACTGAGGGAAAGGCTAGATAGCTTATTATAGCCTAAGATAGATTCTGGAAAGGCTACAAGATTACCAAAACTGAGGCCATCTGGCTGTCGTTGAGAGGCGAGAAGTCTCTCTGCTGGTTTGGGATGGGCTACCATCCAGCTGATATGCGGTCGCAGGGCAAAGTTATCAGCGTTCTGCGAAGCAGCCACAAAACCAGAGACAAATTGTAAGGGTACAGCATGCTCTCCCTGAGGACAGAGGTATTTGTGTATGAAATCTACCTTGACCACTTCGTCTGGCAAATCTTTGATATCCAAAATGGCCCGCCCAGCTCGTCTCCGACCTTCTCGGTCATAGGGATAAAAATGGGTGATCCAGCCGTCGATGCGATTAGACTCTCCACATGATCTAACGGTGTGAAACTTGAAAATACTTTGCCAAAAAGCTTGATCGATACTTCCGTCAAAAGCGCCTATGAAATGCTCAAGCGGCTCTATCAACTTGTCTATCCACCAAGCCAAATCATACTTCTTCAAGGCAGCAACCTTAGTCTTGAGTTGTATCCAGTCCGCCTGCTCACCCTCAAGTGTGATGCTTGGTATGCCGCAAGTACAGCTAAAAACTACATAATCAAAGAAGGCTTTGAGAGAATCTAGCATTGTAATGGTACCAGCTATTTTACAAGCCTTGTCTGTGCTAGAAAAATCAAAAGCGAGTTCTTGAACAAGTTTAGGCCCCATCCGGGTTTGAATCAGGCTTTCTAAGCCCAAAAGTACCCCTTCCCATGCTTGAGCATCCGAATCAGGTCTTAAACTGTCGTCCCGAATGCTTAGCGTTTCTTTTTCAGTGCTGAGGCCCCATTTTTTGGCAAAAAGGCTATTGTTATAGTTAATATGACGGGAAAAACCCTGCAATACCAATAACCAAATCATATCAGCCGAGATGACGAAAGGACGATGGTCGGCATAGGCTTGATGGAGACTACGCAAAAAGGCATGGGAGCCAAAATCCACCAAGGTTTCCTGGGCAAATGCACTCGCAGAAACTGAGGCTACAAATTGTTGGGAAAGTTCATGCCCATGAACCTCTTCCATTAATTCGCTAGGAGGGGGCAAGCTTTCAATTTGGAAACTGATCCCTTTGGTGCCTTTGGATTGGATTTGTTTGTGCATGCTGCTAGGCGTTTTTATAAACATAACGAAGGGGCCTGTAATGGTTACAGGCCCCTTCGCTTTAGGATAGTATGTCAAGGGAGGCTTATTCCATGCTTTCCAATCTAGCCTGCATTTGCTCCAAAACGGTCTTAGGGTTGTACTGCTGGCAGTGTCCCTCCATAGGCGCAAACTCAATCTGGGCCTCGGACTTGGGGCTGTCTAGACCTTGCAGCACTTGGTCAAAGGCACGGGTTGCAGGATTGAGGTAGAAGTTGTCCATATCACCCATCCAGATATAGATTTTGTCGGATAACTTTGGCCCTAGCTCCGCCCAATTTTCTTTGGTGTAGAGGCTGAAATCATACTTCTCCCAATGCTCCGCTACGCTTGGATCAATCTCTCCTGACTCAGGATCAAATAGAGGTTTGGGCAGTCCATTTTCGCCTTTGGGACTGTACAAGGCTGTATGGGCACTAAACTGTCCCCCAGAATTGAGATAAGTTCCCGATGCGCCGAGGATGTTTTCATATTGAATAAACTTGCGCAAAGCTAGTTGCGGCTCCCCGTCTGTTGTCCTGGCTACTGGGCGCTCATAACCAAATTCATTGGTGTAGGCATTTTGGTTTTCGTAGATATTGATCAGCTGATAGTGCGTAAAATCAATCGCATCAGGGCTATAAGAAAAGCAACCATTGAAGACCTCGGGATAGTACAATTGCAGACCCAGTGAGACCCAACCCCCAGTCGAGCAACCATCTACAAATCTTGTCTTAGCAGTATTGGTGCCGCGATAAGTCGATTCGATATAAGGGATCAATTCGTTGATCAAAGCATAGCCATAAGGGCCGCTATTGTCAGAATCCATTTGGTAACTATCGCCAAATGGGCCCTCTCCATCCAAAAATACATTGATGATCTGCGGCGATTCGTCAGATTCCCACCACTTCATAAAAGATTTGAAATTGAGCAGTCGATTGACTCTTGTGTAGCGGCCACCATAACCAGCGACATTGTAGCGTATCGCATAGGTCTTGCTATCGTCAAAATCCGAAGGAAGCAAAATACCCGCCTTGAGTCGCATCTCTTTGCCCCACCAATTGGAGAGCGTATCACTTTTGAAGTCAACCCATTTGATGAGTTCGTGCTCGGCTAGCTCACGAGGAGGAATGATATTTTGGAGGCTGAGCTTGATCGATTTATCGGCATCCAAAGTGATTTTCCGCTTTTGTGAATAGATATTTCCCGGTGCATCAGTTCGGGATTCTGATTGATCCTGATCCCACAAGATTTGGACATAATAAGTGCCTGCAGGTATGGCCTCTAAGCCCCAATCTTCTAGTTTTTGCCAATCATCTCCACCCTCTATTGTCAGAGCTTGTTTAAGGTTAAGGTCTTGGATATTTTTTGCAAAGATCAAATTGCCGGGACTCGGCCAAGTGTTAAAACGAGGTTCTCCTCGCATGCTGGTGGTGATAAACACAAATAGGCGTCCCTCTTTTTGTAGGCTTTTTTCTGCCTCCTTATCAACGCTAAGGTCAATCTTTAGGCTATGAGATTCTTGGGCATACATGCCTATGCTAAGGATAAAAAGCAGAGACAATAATAGGTGCGATTTTTTGGACATGGTGGAAGCGTTTTTAGTACAGAGATAAAAGTAAACCGTATTAAGTACCGACAAAAGCAGTTCTAATGGCTTTAGGAGATTGAGTCGTGACGATCTTTCTCCTAAATACTTCTGTCTTTGGACTTAAAAGTTTCTGGCTGTTAGGCCAAGAAGATAGGCATTCTCTAAGGGATATAGAAGTTAAAGGGGGCTATAACGGATTGGCAGACTTATTTTTTGTTTACCGCTGCGCGGAACGCTTCCCGCTTGGACCACTATTCTATTTTACTTTCCGCCTTGCGGAACGCATTTCAAGTGAGCCTGCTCAGGCAAGGAGAAATCATCTTTCTTGACAAAGAATTGATAAAAGTCAGCTGACTCCCTAGCTACTTTGAACTATAGGGAAGCGTTCCGCGCAGCGGTAAAGCGAGATCGTCATATTTTACTATTTTGTCCTTAGTAATTCGCTGCAAACACTTTATCATGACTCAAGGCAAGCCAGCTCTTCCCCCAATTCCGGCATCTCGCCCCTTGATCTTGGGGCTACTCTACCTACTGCTGGCCACTTGTGTGTTTTTTATCGTTTTTGATCTCAGCGTCATCAAAATCTGGTGGACTACGCCTTCGATTTATATCCCCTGCATATTGTTTTTTGGATTGGGGATCGATGCTTGGCAAAAGCATAAAGCGGCTTCGCTCAAATGGTTTGCCTACTTACTGGCCCTGGTCAATCTGTTTTTGCTGTGCTATGGTACTTGGCTATGTTGGCAGGGGGATATGCTTTGGGGGCCGGTTACTTTGGGTTTCGCGCTACCCATCCTATTTATCGATTGGCAAAGCTGGCGATATTATCAACTGCTAAGGTCGAGCTAAGTCAAGACAAAAAAAGACCGGCCAAAGCCGGTCTCAATATATTTTGAATTGCCTTTAGCTAAAAAGGCTTTCCTTGTCAATATTATTGTAAGCGCACATCAAGTGCAATCGGGCCTTTAGGGCCGCTACCTACCTCAAATTCGACTTTGTCGCCTTCTTTGATAGGATCGTGAGTATTGTTGATATGGGTAAAATAGCTATCACCAGTAACCGCGTCAATAATAAATCCGTACCCTTTGTCTGTGTTGAAAAACTTCACAGTACCTTGTCTCAAAGCGTCCATCTCATCGAATTCAGATTTCTTAGGAATCGAAATTTCAATGTCTTCGGCTTTGATTTTGCTTTTTCTCTTCGGATCAGGCGGGTTAGGCGTTAGGTTACCAAATTCATCGACATACATGATGTCATTGCCTTTTTTGCCTTCGGCTTTGCGCTGTTCCTTTCTTTCTGCTTTCTCTTTTTTCTTCTTTTGACGTTTCTTTTCGCGATCTTTCTTGTTAAAGCTATCTGCCATAAAATCTGTATAATTTGTTATTTAAATGTGATGGTACAATAATCGTACTCGTTTCTACTTAATATGCACTTTCTCAACCACAAAATGGTCAAGAAAAATGGATTTGCTTTCTGCAATACTATTGT
>JBCAWW010000012.1:0-18613 GCA_038534415.1 Bacteroidota bacterium
TAAATAACGGCTCACATAATATTCGATTTCCCCTTCTTGATTGCGATAATAACTAGAGTCTTGAATGAGATCGCCTCTGGTATCATATTGAGCCCAATATCCACCATCTAAGGTGTCTAAACGATAGTTTCGTGAGTTGCGGCTTGAGATAGTCCCGTCAGGATGGTAAGTATAGCTAGTTTCAAAGGCTTGATTGGGGTAAGTCCGTTCTTTTTGCCAAGTCGTAGAACGCCGGAAGATTAATTCCTCCGCTTCATTGTACTGATAGCTATTTTCGTTGGTCAGCAAATAAGAATCTGTACCAAAATCATAGGCAAACTGGGAGTATTGTACGATGGGATTTTGGGCCCAAAGGCCCTGAATTATGCCCAAACTCAGGATAAGGAATAGTAGATGAGATTTCATGGGTATGGCTAGTTTAATATTTCACAAAGCTTTGGCTAAGGCTTTGAGTAGGACTCATGACACGAATGAAATAAGTCCCTCTTTGCAATGATTGAACCGGAACATTGTAGCGACTCTGGCGTTCGCCAGGGGCGTCAGAAAAAACAACTCGCCCCGTATGATCTACGATCTGTATTTTCACCTCTGCCATCTGCAATAACTCACTCTCCAAGATCATAAAATCAGCCGCAGGATTAGGAGCCAGTGATATACTCATCTCATCTCCCAAACTCTGGCAGTCAGCCTTATACAAATAGCTATAATCGGTCCGACTCACAGGCTGCGGACTCAAGCCCTCTTCTCCCCGCTTGGTGATCCGACGATGAGTAAGTCCATCACAGAAATCGTCATAAGCATTTCTCCAATCAGAAAATCTGCGGATGTACTCAGTTCCGTTCCATGAAGAATCAAGGCGCGTATCCACGATCAATCGGTCTTTTTCGTCTACTTCCTGAGTGATCACAGCATAATAACGATAGGCATTGCGGAGGGTATCCCAACCAAATTTATTGGAGTATTTAGTCCTTGAACCTGTAGACTCTAGCAACTCATACTCATAATTATTGGCCCAAGTAGCAGTGAGTGAGGAACGAACGCTGGATACAGAAAAAGTATTTTCCCCTTGGGTATTGTAGAGGTCATAAGATCGTATTTGGCGACCACTTCTTTCTTTTGAAAAAGAACGAATTTGGCGGCCTTGTTCATCAAAGACGAACTCAGATTCCGACTCAATAACCCAGCTAGCTTGGGCAACATCCCAGTTTTGTAATACGCGAGATTCAATAGCGCTATCAGGACTGCTAGTATATTCCCAAGTAAATAAGGAGGCATTGAGCCATTGCAAGGTGTTGGGGTCCCAGCGTTCGCTTAAACTGCTCAAGGGAGTACAATCTGTAGTATAAGTAGTGGTGGAACGATTGTAAATTTCTGTAGCAGAGTTTCCCGTCCAAGCTTTGGCTAAGCAACCTTCGCTATTGTATTCTAATTTTCGATAGGTAGAATTGAACCATTCAGGCTGATTATTGGACCAAACTTGCTCTTGCTGCTCTATGATTCTCCCCTCCTCATCATACATGAGCTGCACTCTGGACACATTTATATAGACATCGTCCTCCGACTGGCGGTAATAAGCAGAGTCTTTGATTTGATTGCCATAAATATCGTACTCGGCATAATTGGCACTTTGGAGGGTATCCCCGTCAAAATTGCGGTTAAGGGTACTCGCAATAGTCCCATCAGGATGATAGCTATTTGCTTGGTCAAAGAGATAATCAATGATCAGACTGTCTTGCCAAGTATACCAGCGCGTAAAGGAGTTAAAAACAGCCTGCTCCAATTCGTTGTACTCAATGACAAATTCGCTTGACAGGATATAGCTATCAGTGCCAAAATCATAGGTATAATTGGTCCTTTTGGTTTGCGGATTTTGTGCTTGGAGCGAAACACAAAGGAGGCCAAACAGTAGAAAAGTCGCTTGGTTTTTCATAGTAGGTAATTGGGATAATGAATATAACAAATTCACTATGCTCCTTCAACTTAGCCACAAGAAAAGCCTTGAATGCCAATCCAATAAAAGAAAAAACCATCCCAGAAATCTGGGATGGCTCAAAATGCCGATTTTCAATAAGTACGGATCATTGCTTGATCAATACGACTCCTTCGAGGGTCATCTGTGTGATTTCGCCTAGTAGGGGGTCGTATTGGAGGGCGGGAGCACGATCGATGCGCAATCCGATGCGACCTCCATCCTCATCCAAGCCTATAAAGACGATTTTTTCTTCTTTGAATTGAACGCTGCCTTCAATGCGAGATTCATTCCATCTGGTATTAATATCGATGGTAGCTCCTCCATTGGGCAAAATATCAATTACGTATACTTCGCTATCCCAGCGACCGATATAGGCTTCATACAGCGGTTCTATCGGGGTCTTGAAATCGCAGGCGCTCAACAAAAAAATCAATCCTAAAAGGGGTAAATACTTGATAGACATAGACAAAATGGATTAGGGTTTTCTTATAAAATATAAGTGCTAACCCCCAGTCTTTCTACCCCTATTTTTGATCCGTGTCGCTTCGCTGAACGTTCGTGTCGACATTGGACAATAAAAAGGCCGCCCGCCATGCAGACGGCCCACTTCAATCTATCGCGTCACAACGCGTTTTGCGCTAATAAGACCATAAGTGATGCTCAAACTCGACCATCTCATCGCGACGGCGTTTGGCTTCTTGTAGGGTGCGGATAGGTTCTCCGCCTACATTGATCAGGATACTGCGGAAGATGCGGAGCTCAAATACCTCTGCAATGGAGAGCGCTTTGGCGTCGTTAAAACGATTTTTCCATTGCGTAGCATAGAGCTGATCTTTGACATCCTTCCACTTGAAGCGAGCGAGCACCTTTTCCGGCAATAGGCCGCTAGGGTCGGTCCAAATCACTTCAAAAAAATCGATCTGATATACCATAGAAGATGTATTGCGATCAAAGATCCAGTCTTCAACCATGTGAATGACTTCTTCATATGGGGCAAGATCTATTTCTGTCTGAGCTTCATCGACCACCGTAAAGGGGTCCTCGCTCGTTTTGGCATCATCATCAAATGGGGTGGCCCAGTCATCTTCGGCAGCTGTGATTTCCCAATCACTGTCTGAGCCCCATTCCGAATCCTCTTCTTCTGCGGGCGTATCCCAATCACTAGAGCTGAGATCATCGCCCCAATCATCTTCTACCGGCATATCGAGTGCTTGTTCGTGCTCGCGAATACGCTGTATGACATCTCCATATGAGAGCGTTTGGTCCCATTCATCGCCATCATAGGCAACATATTTGCCATACTTAAGGCCATCGATCAAGGAGACGACGATCCCATCATGCTCGGTAAAAGCAGGATTTCCTTGATAAAAACCGGATTCGTGATAAACTAATGGGCGATTGACCTTTTCGACTAAGCTAATGCGGTTTACCACACGCTTACGCCAAAAGTGATCTTCAGGACGAACTGGGGGCTGGGCCTGGAGCGTTACGACGAGCAAGATCGTCGTTAGTACGGTCAGATAGATACGTTTCATCATTGCTTAATCTGGCTAATTGAGCTATTCGCGTAGAGCTGTATGTAAGGTCAGAGTAAGCGTGTATCATAGGCGGCAAATACCGAAACTAGGGGTGTCTTGGTGTGATAGACGATTTATAAACGAGCCTCAATCACAGATTATTGACTAAAATTCTCAGAAAGTTGGGTTTGCAATAATTTTTTCATTGAGACGTTTATAGGGGTTTTACTGCTTCGCAGAACGCTCATCTCTAGCCACAGGACAAAAAAAAGCCGAGTGGATTCTCCTTAAATCCAACTCGGCTGCCTGATAAGAGAGAGCTCTTTTTATGAAGCTTTGGGGGCTTGAAGATTTGCATCTTACTTAATGTCTGAGGCCGCCCAAGCTTCAATCAATAGTTCCATAGATGGTGTTCATACTCAACGAGTTGCTGACGGCGGCGCTCTGCCTCTGGCAAAGTCGTCACCCCACTGCCTGATACATTGATGATGAAACTATTGAATAAACGCAGGTCAAAAATCTCCTTAATAGATCTGCGCTCTGCATCATTATGACGATTGATCCAGACCACTTCATCCAAAGTCTCTGAGACGTCCGCATAGCGGAACACACAAAGCTCCTTTTCCGGTAAAGTCTCTCCCGGATCTGTCCAGATCAATTGAAAATAATCGTATTGATAGACCATCTCACCACGATTTTTGTCAAAAATGCGATCCTCCACAAACTGGATCACAGACTCAAAGGCAGCATAATCGATGGAAGCACTTTCACTAGCCGTGGGGGCAAAAGGATCGTCATCCGTCGGAAAATCATCCTCCACAATCCACTCTTCACCACTCAAATCATCCGTTTCCCACACATCCTCCTCTTCACCAGAGAAGTCCAGCTCCTGAATTCGCGCCAAAACTTCTTCATAAGTCATTGGACGACTCAAATCATCGGGATGATAAGCAACAAAACGTCCTTGCTCCAAGCCCATCAGCAAAGCCCCCACTAAGCCTTGTTTTTGGATACTAGCTTGATCACCATATATCGCAGCTTCGCGCTGGATAAGGGGCTGGTTGACTTTTTCGTTGAGGTCGATGCGATTGATCACCTTACGACGATAAAAGTGATCCTCTGGACGTATCTGTAAATCTTGGGCGACTAGGCTGCTACCCAATAGCCCGATCATGGGCCAAACTATAAGAAGAAACAATCGTGTTTGCATGACAAGAGTGGTTTGAAACTTTACCCTCCTAATACTGCAGACACAAAAGGTTACAAAAAAAGATTGATTGGCTTTGGAGACTGCTGCGCAGAACGCTTGTCTCTGGGGATATCCAATCGATACGATCCGTAGGGGCGCAATCCCAAAAGCTTTCGGGATTGCGCCCCTACATTTTGCGGAACAAATTACATTTGATCAGAGACAAGCGTTCCGCGAAGCGGCAGCCCTAATTACGGACAAATAACCACTTGACCACTTCATAGAGGCCTACCCCTATATAGCCAATCGGACCGGGTTTGATTTTTTCTTGGAGGTAAACGGTAAGCGTAGAATATGCCACTTGATCCGCGAGCAATTTATAACGGCCTTGTAACGCTTCTAACTCTTGCGTCACACGTTCGAGTTCTTTTTCTACAGCAAGGATATCCCCCACGCCTTCGGCCTGCTCCAGCAAGGCGAGATAACGATCACGGGTCTTTTCGAGGCTATTGATACGGCTATCAAGATCATAGTATTGCTCGGTAACATCCTGGCTCCGGATGCTGCGACTATCGACTTTGCCCATAGATTCGACCTTGGCCATGGCCGCGTCGAGATATTGGCTTTCGATACGAAGCGTGATTTGATTGAGATCGCCTCTTTGCACGTAACCTCCATAGGTCTGGGCCAGGGCACTGACTTGGGTACGCACCGTATCCACATCAGAGACAATCAGTCTCATCGTGGCGTTTTTGACGATTTTGCGTTCCACTTGTGGGCTAGCTACAGCAAGATCACTCTCTGCTCTTACGACTTGATCATAGCTGATGCCATCACTAGCACCACTATAAGACTTATAACTTTTACAAGAGCAGAGGCCAGCCACAATCAATAGTGGCAGCAGTAGGTAGGTTTTCATAGGTAATCGATCTGAGGTGTTTCTCACAAAGTACCTAGAAAAGCTCAAAGGGTTGGATGGAAGACGATAAAATGGGGCCTTAGGCTAGTTTTCCCAATAATTGAGGTCTTTATTTTTCTTCTTTTGGGAGCGGTTGACTACGTATTGCAGGAGGCGAGTGATCGCGATGGGATCAAGCCCAGCCGTAGGCAAAAGGTTCCTATTTTGGTAGTAGTCATAATACATCTGACGAGCGACGGCGATTCGCTCTCCCCCATCAATCGGCAGCGATTTCATGAGTGCATCCAGCGTAACAGGGTCCATGTTTTCACGGGCCGCGGCTTCGGCAGAATTGTCATAAATATCAAGGTTTAGGACGGCAGTACGCAACTCTTCTGGCGTATCATATGGAAAGATCATGACGGTATCCAGCGTAAAGGAATCCTCCAGCATATAGTTTATCGCGTAGAGGTATTGTTTGTTACCTCGGTAATCTTCGAGATAATCCTTAACAATCAGACTACTGGCGTGAAAGCCTAAATGCGAAAAATTTAAAGTGTCATCTTCCGTAACAGGCAGACTGTAAAATCCATCTGCATTACTCAAGGCTCCGTTGCGGGAGTGGTTGATGCGGATACGGGCGTAGGGCACAGGCTTCATGGAGGTCTTGCTGATAACCATACCCGAGATTTGATAGACTTGTACCCGTTGGGGACGTGGCTGATCTTGTGCCAGCAGCCAGCTTGGCAGCATAATCAAGCCCAAAATTAAGGTAAATGACCACTTCATATTGCTTAAAGATACGTGTTTTTTGTGTTAAGGATTTCTAAAGAGATTAGAAAGGCCTTAGTAATGTACATTGTTGAAGGCCAGGTGCCTATAATGAAGGTCATCATCAGAGTTGATATTCAATATTGGAAGTTCGATATTGATCCTTATGCAGTTTCGCACCGAGATACCCATTCAAGCCGCCCCTTTTCAGATAGACCATCAGACCAGCATCTTGAGTTTGGGATCTTGCTTCGCAGAACGCATCGGTCAACGCTTAGAAGCCGCTAAGTTTGACATACTTTCCAACCCGCTCGGCATCCTTTACCATCCCCTAGCCTTGAGTAAACTCATACGCATGGCAATTGGTTTGGAAGCAGCTCCAGATATCTGCTTCGCGGAACATTTAACTCTCTGGCATAGCTTTGATCTTCACGGGCATTACCGAGAAAGCGAGAGAAACGTTCTGCGCAGCAGTATAGACAAAGACCTACAAACCCTCAAGGCTCACATAGTAAAGACGGATACCCTCCTCCTAACGCTAGGCACTGCTTGGGTATATGAGACGCTTTCTGAGGAAAAAATGGTCGCTAACTGCCATAAATATCCTACGGCACATTTCAAAAAACGGCTACTGACGACAGAGGAGGTGGTTTTGGACTATAAGCGGCTCTTCGCCGAACTCAAAAATCTACGGCCAAAGCTTAACGTAATTTTAACAGTCAGCCCGGTGCGTCACCAGCGCGACACCCTAGTACTCAACAGCGTCAGCAAGTCTGTGCTACGACTCTCTGCCCATCAACTAAGTGAGCAATTAGCACAAGTGCATTACTATCCGGCCTATGAGTTATTGATGGATGACCTTAGGGATTATCGCTACTACGCCAAAGATCTCCTCCACCCCAACGAGCAGGGAGAGCAATATGTGTGGGAGCATTTTGAGGCTAGTTTTTTTGCCCCCCAAACGCAGGATCTACTCAAGCGTTGGGAAAAATTGAGACAAGCGTTGGCGCACCGTCCATTTCAAACCGATGGAGAGGCCTACCATAAATTTTTGACTAATCTGTTAGGCAAACTGAAAAGTTTGGCGACTAAATTGCCCTTGGCCGACGAAATTGCCGCGACCCAAAGTAAACTGAATGCACTAGCCTAGAAGCGCCAAGAGATGATCAAACCGCTTAGCATCGATTGGCTCGTAAAATATTTTGAATCTAAATCGCCACTATCCGTAATGGTCTGGCCGATGCTAGGGTTGGGATTGAAATAATAATGTTCCCATCTACCGATGATATGATTCCAGTTGAGTTGCTGCTGGAACTCAACCCCAAGATATAGCTGCTTAAACAAACGGTACTTAAGCCCTAGCCCTGGTCGCAGGCTTATGCTTGTAATCTCCCCTTCTGAAAAGCTTCCATTGAGTAGCTTCGCATTACTTGAACTATTGGAATAATCCCTCTTTGAATACCCTAAATCTGTGATGACAGCTAACTCAAATCTTTTGATGGGAAAAGCATATTGCAAACCCAGCGCCCCATAATGGATTTTGTTATCAGTACGAGAAGGATAAGCGGTTCCCGAGCCAAACAATTGATTCGTATTTCGGCGAGCGTAGACCGCCCTGATGCCAAAATTTTTGTACGAGAAAGTGTAACGCAAAGAGGGTTCGAAAACGCGATCGTTTAAATCGAGTGAGATTTCATCGGTTCTAATGAAGGTGAGGCCTACCTCATGATTTTGCGCCTTGAGTCCAGCACCTTGGAAGAGGAAAAGAAAAAATAATACGCCCACTGAGGGCATGAGAGGGAATAATTTCATGAGTATGCTAGTTGGTTGTGCAGAAGGAGTCTCAGTGTTTTGATGGTTGGGAAGTCTCCTTTTTATCATTACGTGCAATCGGACCTCTGAAGTTGGGTCTCCCCCCTCTCACCGCCAAACTTACCGAAGGCGGTAAGTCTAGCGGCTGAACAAAGAGTACTAATGAATGATGAGGTTTTGGCTATAGCTCTGCTCGCCAATCTGCACTGTGAGCAAAAAGAGACCGGCATTGAGCTGCCCAAAATCCAGCGCAAGCTCCTCGTCTAAGCGTTCCGCGAAGCGGTCCTCAAACACGAGTTTACCTAATGGATCATATAGCTTGACGCTCACCTCATCATAAATGGAGAACTGAGATAGGCTAATGAATACTTGCCCTTGAGAGGGATTGGGAAAGAACGCAATTTGTGCTTGTGTGGGTGATTTGACAGAGGTTGTAAAAGGCGATTCGTAGGCGCCAAGGTCTAGACCCCCACCTTGGATGCGAGGATTGTTATTGAGATCAGTGTTTGGATTGAGGAAGCTTGTATTGCCGGCATCAACCGCAGCTGAAGTCCAATCCAATTGAAAATCACCATTTTCGGGATCAATAAAGCGAGGATCTTCGCTCAAATTATTGTCGCCTGGCAAAAGGCTTTCGAAGAGGGAATGAGCGTAGGTACTAGTAACATTTCCCAGACTTAGGATATCAGTCCCATTGCCATTGTCCCAAAAAATGCTGTTGAACACATCAAAGGTGATACTACCGACACCTTGGGTTTGCAGTTGGCAGACATCTGCATTGCCTAATGCTTGATTGCGACTCAAACTGCTGCTAAAGAGGCGTAAGGCTAAGTTTTGGTCAGTATTGACCTGAAAAGCAGCGGCGGTATTGTTACTTTGATTTTCGCTAATCAATAGATGATCTAGGGTAGCAAAGCCTTTGAGCCCTTCGAGATAAAGCGCGGCGCCTGAGGCGGCACTATCTCGACTCATTTGACTATGGAGCATTTCAATTTGATAGAGGGTACCACCATTGCTGGAGAAATAGGCCCCACCACCAAAACTAGCTTTATTGGCAGCCAGTAGACTCTGTTCCATTTTCCAGACGATATTGCCTACGCCACTATCATCAGTATGGATGGCACCACCTTCGGTAAAACTTTGGTTAAACTCAAAAGTATCTCGGACCAAGTGGAAATTGACGCTTTGCGGATTTTCGAGGGTGCTGGATATGGCTCCGCCAATAAAATTGGCGCGGTTGTGGCCAAAGTAATTATCCTCAAAGCGTAAATCTGCCTGCGCTTGGATAAATCCATTGAGGTTTAGGCCAAGGGCGCCTCCCGCGAGAGCGACATTATCCACAAAGCGAGAGTTATGGATGTCTGCCTTAAGGAGGTAAGGGGTTTGCTTGGCATTGCAATTGAGGGCAAGAGCACCTCCTTGGTTTTGGCTAAGGTTATCAATTAACTGACAATTTTCGATCAGTAAATTGGTATTGGCCTGATCTATATCCTCGATATAAATCCCTCCGCCATTGTTGGCGCGATTTTGTTCGAAGACCGAATTTCGAATCGAGACATCAGACTTGGAGTCGGTAGTGATGATGCCAATCGCTCCTCCATCGCCTGCTGTACCAGTAGGCAAGCCATTAGCAACAAAGGAAGAACTATCTACCACCAAAAAGATGGGATAAGTATTTTCAGGCAAGATCACAGATGCAGTTGAGCTAGTCCGTACTGCCAAAGCACTTCCCATGCCCTTGGCAGATACTTGGTTATTGAAAAAATGGCAGTCAGTAATCTTGAGCCAACTACTATCAGAAATATTATTTTGCTCTACTCCTATGGCTCCCCCTCTTTCTATAGTAGAGCCTGCAATCCCACTAGTACTGATTTGATTATCGACAAATTGGCAACGGATAATCTGGGCATCTATCTCTCCACGGCTATTTCTAATGGCAAGGGCGCCACCACCGCTCCCCCAGACTCCTATAGCCTGGTTATTTTCAAAAACACAATCGGCAATCAGGGTATTATTTACACTATAGGTGAGATCGATCAGGACTGCCCCCCCTCCAGCTCCGCAAGTATTGCGGATAAAACGTGAATGCTCGATACGATTTTTCATGATTGTACCTGCAGTCCCTTGAAAAAGGATTGCCCCTCCACTAGCCTGAGCAGAAACCAAGGCTTCATTTCCCCGAAAAAGGCAATTGTTGATACGGATATCTTGAGCCCCTCCAGCTAAAGTGGCAGCTCCTATCGCACCACCACTTCTGGCGCGATTGCCTTGAAACGTACAATTACTAAAGCTGACCTTTATTTCTCCTAGCTGATTATTGATCGATAGGCGCATGAAAACAGCACCCCCAAAATTAGTTGAAACAGGGGCGGCATCCCCTCCTACGATCATAAATCCATCAATCGTAATGGTATCATTTTGCTCGGCCCAGTAGGTGAGTACATGATCTGAATTTACCCCCACAATATCCGTAGCCACAGCCGTAGGGACGCTCAAGTCATCCTGCCCTAAATCACCACTCAATATGGTAGGATTGGTATCCGGCTCTCTTTCAGACCGCATGATCTCACCACCAGCAAAACCCCCATAGAGAGATTGCTTGCCTTGTAGTATGAAAGAAATATCTGGATCAGAAGGATGTGGCAAATAAGTACCCGCCGCTACCCAAATTTCGGCATTGGGATTGAGCAAAGCGCTATGTAGATTGGTATAGGCATCAGTCCAAGAGCTACCGTCATTGGCTCCATTAGCCAAGGCATTTACATAGACGATATTGTTTTGCCCAAAGCTGCTAACGACTAGTCCCATAATAAAAACCAGCAACAGCCAATAGCGATGAGTAGATTGTATTCGTGCCATAATCAATGATTGTGTTTTCGTTTGGATTAGACACGAGCTTTTACAAAATCTGAACGGCCACGAGCGAAAAAATCAAATCCTAACTTTATTAGCTTTTTTGCTCAAAATATCTGTATTTAATATGCTATGTTTGACTGGCTTTCATTGGGCTTAGGATTGACGCTAGGGCTGCTTATTGGCGGCCTGCTTGCTTTGCAGGTCTATCTTCGTAGGCAGCGCGGCTTCGCCGAACTCTTAGACAAGCTCGCACGACTTGAAACGAGCAAAGCACAACTAGAGGAAAGCGTTCTGCAAGGCAGTAAGCTCGAAGAACGTATGAAAACGGAGTTCTCCCAGCTCGCCCAACAGGTCCTTGATCAAAATCGCAACCAATTGATTGAGCAAAGTCAACAAAGCATTGGGGGTTTGTTAGCCCCTCTCCGAGAACGCTTATCTGACTTTTCTAAAAAGGTCGAAGACAGTTACCAACAAGAGGCACGGGAACGCTTTCATTTGCAAAAAGAAATTCAACAACTCGTGCAGCTCAATCAGCATATGAGTGAGGAAGCGCGCAACCTGACTCGCGCCCTCAAAGGAGACAGCAAAACGCAGGGAAACTGGGGAGAATTGGTTCTGACCCGCGTACTCGAAAGCAGTGGTCTCAGAGAAGGAGAAGAGTTTATCGTCCAAGGCAAAGACCTCAGCCTACGCAATGAAGAAGGCCGTCGGCTCCAACCAGACGTCATCATCAAATTGCCCGATGACAAGCACCTAATTGTGGACGCCAAGGTCTCGCTCACCGCCTACGAACGCTATGTAGAAGCAGATGAAGCCTTAGCCAAACAGACTGCCCTCAAGCAACATTTGCATTCGATCAATCAGCATGTACAACAGCTCAGCGACAAGCACTATTCGAGCCTTAGTGGCCTCAATTCGCCGGATTTTGTCCTACTTTTCATGCCCATAGAGCCGGCCTTTAGTCTCGCCGTACAGCATCAACCCAATCTATTTGCTCACGCTTGGGAACGCAAAATCGTTTTAGTTAGTCCTACTACCCTACTCGCTACCCTCAAGACGGTCGCGAGTATTTGGAAGCTCGAGCAACAAAATGCCAATGCGCAAGAAATAGCCCTGCGCGGAGGCGCACTTTACGATAAGTTTGTCTCCTTTGTCGAGGAGTTGGACAAAGTCGGTCAACAAATAGATCGGACCCAAAGGACCTACCAAGGAGCGATGCTCAAACTTAGAGATGGAAACGGCAATCTGATCAGAAGGGCAGAGCAGCTCAGAGACCTTGGGGTGAAGCACAAAAAACGCCTCAAAGATTAGGCCTAGAGGCCTATAAAAAATAAGCCGAAAGATTGGAATTGATTTTGAAAAGCCCCTTTTTTGCATCCGTCGCTTTTCTCGACACCGTTCAAAACTTTCCTTTTCTTATGAAGCGTACCGCTGCTATCACCGCCGTAGGCGGTTATGTGCCCCCAAAAATCCTGACCAATGCCGACCTCGAAAAAATGGTTGAAACCAATGATCAGTGGATCAGGGAGCGTACAGGTATAGCCGAGCGTAGAGTCCTTGAGGATGGCAAAGCCACCTCTGACATGGCTGCAGAAGCCATTAAGGATATGCTCGCAAAGACAAATTACGGACCAGAGGATATAGATTTGATCATCGTTGCTACGGTAACACCGGATCATGTTTTTCCTGCTACTGGAAATATCGTACAAGATAAGATCGGAGCCAAAAATGCCTGGAGTTTTGACTTAGGGGCGGCTTGTTCTGGTTTTCTCTATGCTTTGAATACCGGTGCGAAATTTATAGAAAGCGGTACGCACAAACGCGTTGTCGTAGTAGGCGCAGACAAAATGACTGCCATCATCGATTATACTGACCGCAATACCTGTATCCTCTTTGGAGATGGCGCGGGCTGTGTATTGTTGGAAGCCAACGAAGACGGATATGGCGTATTGGATGCCAAGCTAAAAACGGATGGTTCTGGTCGTGAGTTTTTGAATATGAAAGCAGGGGGTAGTATGTATCCTGCCAGTATCGAAACGGTCCAAAACCGTGAACACTATGCTTTCCAAGAAGGACGCACCGTATTTAAGCATGCTGTCAAAGGCATGGCTGATATTACGGCTGAGGTCATGAATGATAATAATCTCAAAGGCGAGGATATCGCTTGGCTAGTACCTCACCAAGCCAATCTCAGGATCATTGATGCTACCGCTCGTCGAGCCAATATCCCTTCCGAAAAAGTAATGATCAATATCGCTCGCTACGGCAATACCACCGCAGGGACGATTCCACTCTGTCTTTGGGAATGGGAAAAGAAACTCAACAAGGGAGACAATCTCATGTTAGCAGCCTTTGGTGGCGGCTTTACTTGGGGTGCTGCCTATGTAAAGTGGGCCTACTAATGGACCTTGGAGCTACTTAAGTCTCCTATCAGATCACCATACAACCAATCATGTACCATGCCTCGGGTATCCTCAGGCTGGCTCATATGTACGTACTCATTACGCGCGGGTATGTAGCGATAGTCTGCGGACCATATTCTGTGGTTTAGCGCTAACTCGCGCAACGCTTGGCCCAAGTATTCTACCTCAAAATCCGCCATAATAGGGTGGATAGACATTCGTACCCATCCTGGCCTGATAGAATTGTTGCCTCTTTCGATCTCACAGTACATCTCTTCAGACTTTTCTTGGGAGATATTGAGCAAATAGTGCCCATAGGTACCGGCACAGGAGCATCCGCCTCTTACTTGGATACCATAGCGATCGTTGAGAAGGCGAGTGGCGAGATTGTAATGGAGTCCTTCGATATAAAAAGAAAAGATCCCTAAACGCTCCTTATGTTGGGCAGCGAGAATATTGAGGCCTGGAATGTGCTCCACCATTTGCCAAAGTTGGTTCATGATTTCGTGCTCGCGCGCGAGCATTTTATCTACCCCCATTTGATCTTTGAGGCGCATCGCCAAAGCGGCTCTGATGGTTTGTAAAAATGGAGGAGTCCCTCCGTCCTCACGTACTTCTATATCAGACAAATAACGGTGCTCGCCCCAAGGGCTCGTCCAACTTACCGTTCCCCCGCCGGGGAGATCCGGAACTTGATTGGTATATAGTTTACTATCAAATACAACTACCCCAGGCGTACCAGGGCCACCCAAAAATTTGTGAGGAGAAAAGTAGACAGCATCGAGTTTTGCCAAAGGATCCCCCGCTGGGTGCATATCAATCTTTACGTAGGGACCAGCACAAGCAAAATCGACAAAGCATAAGCCTCGATTTTGGTGCATCATCCGCGCAATCTCATGATATGGGGGCTGAATGCCCGTTACATTTGAAGCGGCAGAAACGGCCGCAATCTTTATTTTTCGGTCTTTGTACTGCTCCAGCAGACGCTCAAGGTCTTGTAGATCCACCAAACCGTCTTCCTTATGCCCAATACAAACCACTTCCGCAATGGTTTCTAACCAAGAAGTATGATTGGAGTGATGCTCCATATGCGTCACAAATACTATTGGACGATAATCATAAGGCACCTTAATCTTGGCTTTGTAGGCCTCATGCAAGCTCAGGCCCAATATCCGCTGTAATTTCCCAATTGCTCCTGTCATCCCCGATTCGCTCGTCAGCAACACATCTCTTTCATCCGCATTGACATGCTTCTTGATGATGTGCAAAGATTCATGATAAGCCTGAGTCATCGATGAACCCGTGATCGTCGTATCAGTATGGGTATTGCCCACAAAAGGCCCCATCAAATGAGTTAGCCGTTTTTCAATAGGCCCATAAAGGCGACCACTTGCAGTCCAATCAGCATAGACAATCGTCTGTTGGCCATAAGGACTATCAAAGGTTTGATCGATACCGATTACGTTTTTGCGGAAGGGAGCAAAGTGAGACTCAAGGGAGCTTGACATGCGGAAAAAGGGTTTACTTAAAGATACTAAAAGGCAAAATGAAAAATCAGCGAACCGCTAGGGAAAAATGACGATTCAGCTTTACATTTTTGCATTTGAATTGAGAAATCCAATTATTGTGCCAATGAAAATAGTTGTTCTAGATGGCTACGCAGCCAATGACGGTGACCTCAGTTGGGAGCCCATCCAAGCCCTTGGAGAAGTTGATATTTATGACCGCAGCCCTGCTGATACGATCGTCGAGCGTTGTCGTGGCAAAGAGGCTGTATTAATCAATAAAGTCGTATTAGATGCTGCCATTTTAGCCCAACTACCCGATTTGCGCTATATCGGGTATCTCGCGACAGGTTACAATACAGTTGACTTAGAAGCGGCCAACAAACAAGGGATTACCGTAGCCAATGCACAAGGCTATAGCTCTCAATCTGTAGCACAGCATACTATCGCGATGCTCTTAAATTGGAGCAACGAAATTGCCACTCACGCGCAAAGCGTAAAAGCCGGAGATTGGCTTAGTGCGCCCGACTGGACGTATCGTAAAACCCCTTTGCTCGAATTAGCCGGCAAAACCTTAGGCATTATCGGCCTTGGTAATATTGGCCTGCAAACGGCCAAAATTGCGATGGCCTTTGGTATGCAGGTAATTGCTCACAATCCCAATTCTCGTCCTACGGATTTGGTTGAATGGGTAGATTTAGAGACCATCTTTGATCGTAGCGATGTCATCAGTCTGCACTGTCCATTGACTCCGCAAAACGAAGGCTTGATTAATCGTTCCCGGCTAGGGAAAATGAAAAAAACGGCCCTCCTGCTCAACACAGCAAGGGGTGGGCTTATCAACGAACACGACTTGGCCGAAGCCCTCTCTCAAGGTACCATTAGAGGCGCGACCTTGGATGTGCTATCAACTGAACCACCAAAGCCAGACAATCCTCTTTTATCGGCCCCTAATTGTCGCATTACTCCTCATATCGCATGGGCTACAATGGAGTCTCGAAATCGATTGCTTGAGATCGTAGGCGCAAATTTAGCGGCCTTTATCAATGGGAAACCCCAAAGTGTAGTAAATAGTCCACTTCTTTAGTAGCTTTGCAGCTCAATACTTTGGGCATGAGAAGGTCGGTAATATTATTGCTTGGCGCGATTATCTGGTTGACAGGAGGAGTTCTCTTGGCGCAGAATATCGCGTGGGATAAACTTGTTAGCTTCTTTCAGTATCAAGATTCATTGCATGTAGGGCTCGATGAAGTTTATCTAGAACG
Source organism: Bacteroidota bacterium (assembly GCA_038534415.1). GTDB lineage: Bacteria > Bacteroidota > Bacteroidia > J057 > J057 > JBCAWW01. Next base: position 16,188 of record JBCAWW010000012.1, read on the forward strand.
ATTAGAAAACTGGGAAGAACCGGGATTGTTAGAGCTACCTCAGCATCTCCGCAATGAATTGATCAGGCCTTATTTTTTTTCGACCCATCCTGGACAGCAACAGGAGGCCGATTGGATGGCTTCTTCGCTTTATCAAGACGAGCTCTATAGCTATGCGTATCAAGACCTCAGTGAAGGCGGCCGCGCTATGATTTTATTGGGTCAAGGCAATCATGGGCCTTATTTGTTATTATTGACCTACAGTAAACAAAATGAATTTCTTGATGCTTTAACCTTATATGCAGACTATGCTCGCCAAGGCATGGAAGACCAAACGCGCAGTAGTTGGCTGGAAGACAAAGTATTGAGGGTGCGAGTCTCGAGCACTTGGGAAGACCAAGCTTTACGACAAACCCGTACCGATACCACACAAAACGATTACCATCTCCTAGGGAATGGCCGAATAGTAGAATTGCCTCCTATGTCTAATCGAGGCCCTAATCGATAAGCATGAATGCGATCTTTTATCAGCAATATGGCGCCCCCTCCGTATTAGAGTACGGAGACCAGCCTATCCCCAATCCTGGGGCCAAAGAAGTGCTGATCAAAGTTCATGCCTCGGCCCTAAATCCGATTGATTGTGAAGTACGCAAGGGTTCTTTTAAAGTCGTAACGGGCAAAAGATTTCCGCGTATTCCTGGCTGTGACTTTGCTGGCGAGATCATTGCCAAAGGAGCCAAAGTAAAGCCCTTTAAGGTAGGAGACCTGATATACGGCATGAGCAAAACCTATCGAGGAGGCGCTCACGCAGAGTATATCACCATGAATCCCAGTGAAATAGGCTTAAAACCGCCCAGTCTGTCTATGGTTGAGGCAGCCGCTCTTCCCTTGGCCTCTCTGACCTCCCTGCAAGCGCTTCGTGATTTGGCCCAACTACAAGCAGGTCAAAAAATCCTCCTCAATGGTGCATCCGGGGGAGTAGGAGTCTTTGCGATTCAACTCGCCAAAGCGATGGGCGCGATTGTACACGCGATCTGTAGCCACCGTAACATAGAACTAGTAAAATCCCTAGGCGCAGATCTTGTCATAGACTATACTCAGACCAATATCCGCAGCAGCAAAGAGCGCTACGATGTGATCTATGATATCTATGGCAGTCAGTCATTTCCGCGCGTCAAGCATCTCCTTAGCTCCCATGGACGCCATGTAAGCACGATTCCTTCTGCCAAGAACTTTCGTCGCCAATACATTCGGCGCTTTTTCAAGCGTACGACCCAAGTGATCCTAGTCGTCTCCAACACCCAGGATCTAGATGCGCTGAGTAGCTATATCGAAGAAGGCAAATTACGCCCCATCATCGACCGGGTCTTGCCCCTGCACGAAGCCGCCCAAGCCCAGACTTATCTAGAAACTCGCCGTGCCAAAGGCAAAGTAGTCCTCCAAATAGAAAAGGAGTAAGAACCTAAGCTCCTACTCCAAATTTATTTTTTTGCTTCCGGCTCCATCGCCGAACGCTCAGTCATATGCCTTAAGCCGGACGACCACCTTTGAGACGATCTTGCAACTCATTGAGCTCATCCCACTTACCAGCAGCGGCCAAACCGGCTTGCTGAGGCCAAGTAGCAGGCTCATGGATACGGTAACGAGGACCGGCGGCTAAAAGGATCTCCTTGATACGTGCGGGGTCTGCTTGCGAAAGCTCTACCCAAGTAACGATGTCTTCGGCATTGAGTAATTTCTCAATCTTAGGTCCAATCCCTTCGACGATTTTCAAGTCATCTTTCTTGATGCCTTTAGGCAATGGAATCGGGGCAGCAGTAATACCAGCCCCAGCATCTGATACCAATCCGCGTGATTGAGTAGTCGGAGCAGCAGGAGCATCAATCGTACTCGCTTGTGCTTTGAGACTAGCCGTCTCTTTTTGACAAGCTTCTAGCTGTAGCTTGAGGTCTCCGCGAGCCTTGGTGCATGCCTCTAGATCTGTCTTAAGACCATTGATCTGGCCATTGAGGACGGTAACATTTTTGCCGCTAGCTTCTAACTCGCTATTGCGTGCTTTCAGTCTTGCGACCTCGTCTTCTAGCGCACGATTCATATCTTCCAGGCTTCGCAATTTGCTAAGCATAACAAAGCGACGGATCAGGTAACCGAAGATAAAGGAGATCAAGATGATCAACAATCCTTCGATAAAGCCACCCGTGCCTCCCCAATCTGGGAGAAAGAGTGTATCAAGTAATGGTATCTGTAGTATGATGGAATTCATTTGGAAAAAGGTTAATCGTGATTAATTGGGAAAGTGAACTTCTACGCGACGATTTTCGTCCGCATCTGGTTGATTGGGGAGCATAAGTTCAGTTTCTCCCTTTGAGCGAGTTCTGATCTGAGAGATAGCAACTCCTCTTTTCATCAATTCTTGACGAATACCATTTGCTCTGTTGAGCCCAAGC
>JBCAWW010000013.1:0-18605 GCA_038534415.1 Bacteroidota bacterium
CTGTGGGCATCCTGATCACCTCCGTGCCAGGTCCACCAATCGCTCATGCCCATCTCAAAGCCACCATTGCTGATCAAGGTGTCGGGGCACTGGGCTTGTACTGCGATTGCAAAGAGGCAAAAGCATACACTTAAGAGTAGTGAAGTTCTTTTCATTAGAAGTAGATTATTTGGTTAGCAGGCCAAAAACATATTGTCCAAAGCCTATATCCAAATGTATGAGGTCCACTTAGGAGAGGCGGGCGGGATACTGTACAAAAACAGGGGGTATTTGTAACATTTTGGGGTTTTTGTAACAAATACCCCCCTCATTTGTAAAAAGCACCGCCCTTCTATTCTGATCATTTTGGCCACCTTGGATCAGACAAATCTTCAAAAATCTACTACTATGATTAAGCCTTTCCCCAAGCTGGGGTTGCGAGCTGTTTTCTTGCTGTTTGCATTGTGGGCAGGAAGCAGTATGCAGGCCCAGAGTTTTCAACTAAATGGTACGGTACGCTCCAGCAATGATGAGCAGCCCCTGCCCGGAGCGAGTATAGTCCGGCTAGGTACTACTGACGGAGCGCTCACCAATCAACAGGGTGAGTTTAGCATCAAAGTACAAATGGGCGATAGCTTAAGGATTAGCTTCTTTGGTTATCAGACTCAAAACATCTTTATCGCCGATCAGCAAAGCCTCAACATATTATTGGTGCAAGCTACCTTGGATGAGGTAGTGGTAGTGGGCTATGGCACGATCAAAAAAAGTGATCTGACAGGTTCGGTGTCTTCTGTCAAGGCAGATGACTTGGTCAAAACTACGATCACCTCCCTCGAACAAGGTTTGCAAGGTCGTGTCGCGGGGGTACATGTTACCCAAGGCGATGCCGCACCGGGCGCGGGGATCTCGATTGAGATTCGCGGTACCAATTCTATCTTGGGGGGCAATGAACCCTTATATGTAATTGATGGGATCCCCGTAACCAATCCGGCTGCAGGGCAGGGAGCATTAGGGGCTTCGGAACCGAATAATCGTATCGTATCAAATACCAATGTCTTGGCGACGCTGTCGCCCTCGGATATTGAGAGTATCGAGATTTTGAAAGATGCTTCGGCTACGGCGATTTATGGTTCTCGCGGAGCGAACGGTGTGGTCATGATTACTACCAAAAAAGGTTCGGGTGGCAAAGGCAAAATTACTTTCAATGCCTCCTACGGTACTTCGCAGGTCATCAATCCTATCGAACTCCTCAATGCCGCGGAGTTCATGGCTTATCAAAATACAGCCTATGAAAACGCGGGCCTTTCGGTAGAGTCTTGGCCATGGGCACCTGATACGAGCACCAATCCACAAAAGGTAACGCCCTCAGAAGTGTTGGCTTTAGGAGATGCGGCTGCGGTTGATTGGCAATCAGAGGTTTTTCAACAGTCTGTCGTTCAGGACTATCAGTTGGGCTTTACCGGCGGTACCGAGAAAGGAAATTACTCTATCCTCCTCAACTACCTTGATCAGCAAGGGGTGATCAAAGGCTCTGGTTTTGTGAGAGGGGGTATCCGTACCAATCTCAATTATCAGCTCAACGATCGTGTGCGGGTGACGACAAGTCTTGCCATTACCCGCTCCAACAATAGCTTGGTGCGTACTTCTTCCAATACTACTCAGACGGCTGGAGGGATTGTACGTTCTGTGCTCAATTATTCTCCGATTCGCCCAGTCGTACGCGAAGATGACGGTAGCGTTCGACTAGTCGCTGAAAACCAAGATGATCCTCGACTCGAAGATCCTAATCTCTTTCAAATCTATGGGGCGAATCCCCTCCGCTATACGGATGAAGTGATCGAATCGCATAACTTTACTCGGGCTATCGGTGGCGTAAACCTGCAGATTGATCTCTTTGCGGGCTTGAGTGCTGATTTTAGATTGGCGGGAAACTATGTCGATCGCAAAAACGATACTTACTATCCACGCACGGTGGCCGAAGGCTTTGGCCTCAATGGGTTGGCAGTGGTTTCCTCCAATGAATTTGTCAATCTCGTCAGTGAAAACTTGCTCCGCTATCAAAAGGAATGGGGGGTCTCTCGCCTCAATGTGGTAACAGGTTTTACTTATGAGACCAATCGCGACTATTGGATCAACAATGAAGCACGGGATTTTCCCGATGATAAGTTGGCCTATTTTGCTTTGCAAAACGGTCTCTCCCATGTGCCGACTCGCACCAATACTGCCACTTGGAAGCTAGCCTCTTATCTCGGACGTGTCAATTACGTCCTCATGGATCGCTATCTGGCTACGGCGACCTTTCGCTACGATGGATCGTCTAAGTTTGCTGCCAACAATAAATGGGCCCCTTTCTACTCTTTTGCCCTTGCATGGCGCATCAGTGAGGAAGACTTTGTCAAAAACATCAAGGCCATCACCAATCTAAAATTGCGTGCTAGCTATGGTCAGTCCGGTAATCAGGCGATCAGTCCTTACCAATCTTTGGCGACCATCCAAGGGGTAACTACTTCTTTCAACAATCAGTTGGTGCCTGCGGTGATATTAGGGCGGCTACAAAATGATTTCTTGCGTTGGGAGACGACCACGCAGTGGAACGTTGGCCTCGATTATGAGATGTGGCAAGGACGTCTCTACTCGACCCTCAACTACTACCAAAAACAAACCACGGACCTACTGCAAAATATTACCCTCGCTCCCAATACTGGTTTCACCAACGCTTTGGTCAATGCGGGTACGGTACAAAATAAAGGCTTTGAATTAGAGCTAGGCGGCTTCCCGCTCGACGGTGAGTTTACTTGGAATGTAAGCGGAAATATCTCATTCAATCGCAATCAAATCACCGATTTGGGAGAGGTGGAGGAGCAATTTGCAGATCGTTTAGGTGCAGGTAATGGCCTCACGGTATTTCCTTTTATCCAGAAGCCGGGGCTGCCTATCGGTTCTATCTATGGCTATATGGAGGATGGAATCTTTCAAAATGATGAAGAAGTCGCCAATTACGTGGATATCCAATCTAATGCGGCTGTCGGGCAAATTCGCTACGCTGACCTAAATGGTGATGGTACCATCAATGATGAAGATCGCACCGTGATCGGTGATGTGAATCCTGATTATATCTGGGGCTTGAGTAATGGCTTCGCTTGGAAGGGATTTGACCTAAGCTTCTTACTCCAAGGAGTGGTCGGAGCTGATATCATCAATACCCTCCGCATCCGTTTTGACAATCTCGATGGACGTCGCAATATCCCGCGCTTTATCTACGAAGGTGCTTGGGAGGGGGAAGGCTCTACCGATGAATTTCGCCAAATCAACCTCAACAATAGCAATGGCCGCTTCTCTGATCGCTTCATTGAAGATGGCACTTACTTTCGCCTCAAAAACCTCCAGTTAGGCTATACGCTTGACGCTGGAAATATCACTTGGCTGAGTTCAGCAAGGCTGTATGTCAATGCCATCAATCTATGGACCTTGACGGATTATACGGGCTATGATCCTGAGGTGAGTGCTTTCAATAGCTCTGCCATGAAAGGGGTGGATTTGGGGAGTTACCCGATGTCTCGCACGATTACGGTTGGGGTGAATCTTGGATTTTAATTGAGACCATGATTCCTCCCCCCGCCCCCTCCAAAAGGGGGAGAAAAGCTGCGGTATGTAAAACCATGTCCCCCTTCGGAGGAGGAAAAAAGTCTAAGATTGAATTTTATCAAATGTTTTACTTCTCAAACTAGCGTATTATGAAACGATTTACATATATCCTGGTCCTATTATTATTGATGCCGATTACGGCATGTCAGGAAGGTTTTTTGGAAGAAGAAGTTTTTACCTTCCAAGCGCCTAAAGACTATTTTTCCAACTCTGAGGAGGTGGTCGCTGCGGCGAACGGTATGTATGATGCTCTCATGACTTGGCAGCTTTGGGTACAGCCCGCATGGGTAGCTATTTGCCTCGAAAATGATGATCTATTTGCCAATGACTGGGTCGCTGGTGGCTATTCTGGTGTCCAGAACGGGCAATGGTATATCGAGCGTCCTTGGATTGGTTACTATCAGGTGATCAATCGCGCCAATATTGTCTTAGAACAGGTCGAGCCGCTTGATTTTCTAGAACCAGAACTCAAAAATGCAGTGCTAGGTCAGGCTTATTTTATGCGTGCTTTTAGCTATTATGAATTGGCACGTCGCTTTGGTGATGCGCCCATCCGTCTCCGGTCTTATGATCCCGCCAATGACTCACAAGATGCGGCCAGAGATCCTCGCAAGGAGGTTTATTTGCAAGCAGCGGCTGATTTTGAAACATCAGCAGCTCTGTTGCCGACTGATTTTGAAAATGGCGCTTATGGGGTAGCGGATCGTGGTCGCCCGAGTAGTCCATCGGCTTGGGGGATGTTGGCCAAAGTTTATATGCACCTTGCCGGTGCGGAGATTGGCGATGCAAGCTATTATCCACAAGCGATTACCGCCGCACAAAAAGTGGTAGAACAAGCTGCTGCTGGTTTCCCCGCCTTGGAAAGTGATTATATGGCCAATTTTGTGCAATCTGCACAAGATGTAAGTAATGAAATGTTGTTCTCCATCCAGGCGACTCAGCAACCCAATGAAGGACCCGAGATTCCGCGTTACTATACGCCGGGTAATACGCCTTTTTCTGGTGGAGGTGGCATCGGCGCGATTTCACTACGTGAAGACTTTTACGATACTTTTGAAGCTGGAGATAAGCGCGTCGAATTGGGCTCTGCGATCTTTGATCAGTGGGTCGACCTCAATGGCGAACAGTATTATCATTTTAAGGCGATCCCCTCCAATGTAGTGGGCTTGCTATCTGAAAATGTTTTTGACAACGGCTTTGGTCGTCAGGGTAATAACAAATATCAAACTTTGGATGGGGATGAAGTCTTTGCGACGCCTAGGCTTTACATCAAAAAGTACGTGGACGAAAGCTCTCAAGTCAAGGACGAAAATGGTAGTAATCCAGTGATCCTACGCTATGCAGATGTGTTGTTGCTATTAGCTGAGGCCGAAAACGAAGTCAATGGCCCTTCTAGCATTGCCTATGATGCCGTCAATCAGGTGCGTAGTCGGGCGGGTTTGGCTGATCTGGGGGCGGCTATGAGCCAAGAGGATTTTAGACAAGCCGTTCGCGATGAGCGCCGGCACGAATTGTATGGTGAATTTCAAAGACGTTGGGATCTCATCCGTTGGGGCATCTGGCTAGAAACCATGGAAGCCGCTAATCGTCCGCGTTTGGAATATCAAAAACTCTTCCCGATCTCAAGTGAAGAAATTGCGGCTAACGCCCTCATCAATACCAATAATCCCGGCTGGTAAGACCCCCGATTCCTATGAAACGACTCCGCTACACTTTGATCCTCACGATTACTTTAGTACTGTCGATGGGTTTCCTTGCGCCCGATCAAAAGATCTACGATCGTATCCAAACGGTCGATGCAAATGCGACCAATCAAACCAAGGCGCTCTACGAAAACCTGAGACGCTTATCTGATCAGCACGTTTTGTTTGGCCACCAGGATGCGTTCGCCTATGGCGTACAATGGAAAGATTGGCATAAAAAACGAACGGATGTCAAGGACGTAATTGGGCAGCATCCTGCATTGTTTGGTTGGGAGATGAGCAAAATTGGCCAAGGCCCACACAATATTGATTCTGTCAATTTTGCTCAGATGCAGGCCTGGATGAAGCAAGTCTATAAGATGGGCGGAGTCAATACCATCAGCTGGCATGTCGACAATTTTGTGACGGGAGGGGATAGCTGGGATGTAGGCGAACGAGTGGTCGAAACCATCTTGCCGGGAGGCAAAAACCATGCTGCCTTCAATACGAAACTGGATCTCTTTGCAGACTTTGTCAACGAATTAGAGGTAGGCTTTTTTAGCAAAAAGAAGGTGCCGATCATCCTGAGACCTTGGCACGAGCATACGGGCAATTGGTTTTGGTGGGGCAATGCGCACTGTACGACAGAGGAGTACAAAGCGTTGTTTCGCTATACGGTCGAGTATCTACGCGACCAAAAAGGCCTCCACAATATCCTTTATTGCTATTCGCCTGATGTCTTTCAGGATGAGGCCCATTACATGGAACGCTACCCCGGAGACGACTACGTCGATATCATGGGCGTGGACGACTATCATGATGTCGGACAAAAAAATGATGTGGAGGCGCTCTTGCGGCGGCTAAGGAAAGTCGTTCAGCTAGCTGGAAAACATAAAAAAATTGCCGCTCTCTCTGAGACTGGCTATGAAACTATCCCGAAGGCAGATTGGTGGACCAAGACGATACTAGAACCCATCAAAAATGATACTGTAGCCTCTCGCATTAGCTATATGATGATTTGGCGCAACGCTCGTTTGGACCACCACTATGCGCCTTATCCCGGTCATAGCAGTGTGCCCGATTTTGAGCGATTTGCGGAGGATGAGTTTACGCTCTTCGCGAACGATTTACCTCCTCTGTATTCACTTTAAACGCTTATCGTAGTAGGATTTTACTGGATTGTGCCATCATTTTCCGGCCTGTATGCGCTATTTAAGTACTGAGACAATCGTATTTGGTAGTCAGTACGGATAAAAACAATCCTAAGGACTCAAACAGGGCCATTTGAAAAAGTCTTGCTACTGAATACTCTCTACTAAGTGCTTAGTAATCACGCCTCTGCAACAATAGATTCTTATGGAATTACAACTACTTGACATCATCATCATTGGCCTTTATTTGGTGGCTACGGTGGGCATTGGCTTTTGGATCTCCAAACGAGCCAGTCGCAACCTGCGCTCCTACTTCCTGGGGGGTAATGAACTCAAATGGTACACCCTCGGTCTCTCCAATGCCTCCGGCATGTTTGACATTAGTGGCACTATGTGGATGGTGACCCTGCTCTTTATCTATGGTTTGAAAAGCGTCTGGATCCCTTGGCTTTGGCCGGTTTTTAATCAAATCTTCATGATGGTCTTTCTCTCTATTTGGTTGAGGCGATCAGGCGTGATGACCGGAGCCGAATGGATCAAATTTCGCTTTGGAGACGGACAAGGAGCGAGGATGTCCAATATGATCGTGGTGATCTTTGCCATCATCGTAGTGGTCACCTATATCGCATATGGCTTTATCGGTATAGGCAAATTTGCCGTAGTATTCCTGCCCTGGGAACTAGCTGCTGATCCGGCTACCAATGAGATTTTATACGGCCTCATCATTACGGTGCTCACTACGATTTATGCCGTCAAAGGCGGTATGTTTAGCGTGGTATTTACGGAGGTCTTGCAATATGCGATTATGACGGTGGCGAGTATTGCCATCGGGGTGATCGCCATGCAATTGGTTTCTCCTGATATGCTCTCGGAGCATATTCCAGCTGGCTGGGATGATATCAGCTTTGGCTGGAAGTTGGACCTCGATTGGACGGGTATCATGGAGTCCGCCAACAGCAAGATCATCGAAGATGGCTGGGAGCTGTTTGGGATCTTTTTTATGATGGTCTTACTCAAAGGCATCTTGCAAAGTATGGCCGGCCCAGCCCCTAATTATGATATGCAGCGAGTGCTTTCGACCCGCAGTCCCAAGGATGCCGCTAAGATGAGTGGCTTTGTCAATCTGGTCTTGCTATTTCCACGCTATATGCTGATCGCGGGTTTGGCGGTCTTGGCCTTGGTGTTTTTTAGTGAAGAACTGATCGCGATGGGACCAGATGTGGATTTCGAACAAATCTTGCCTTTTGCGATTCGGGAGTTTGTGCCCGTGGGCTTGATGGGCTTGCTCATTGCCGGACTCTTGGCCGCCTTCATGTCCTCCTTTGCAGGCATCGTCAATGTGGCCCCTGCCTATATCGTCAATGATATCTATAAGCGCTTCATCAATCCCAATGGCACTGATAAGCAGTATGTGCGCATGAGCTATATCGCCTCGGTAGCAGTCGTCGTCGTCGGGACCCTCTTTGGTTTTGTGATCGGTTCCCTCAACGATGTGATCGACTGGCTCGTAGCCGCGCTTTATGGTGGCTATACTGCGGCCAATCTCCTCAAATGGTATTGGTGGCGCTTCAATAGCTATGGTTATTTCTGGGGCATGGTCGGCGGTATTTTGGCGGCTTTGGTATTGCCAGAGGTATTGCCAGAAACGATTACTTCATTAGAAGCCTTCCCGCTCAACTTATTACTCTCCTTGATCGGCTGTATCGCGGGTAGCCTCTTGACTCCTGCTGACGATATGGAGACTCTCAAAAACTTCTACCGCAAAACGCGCCCTTGGGGCTTTTGGAAACCCGTGCTACGCGAACTCCAAAAAGACTATCCCGAGACGCAGCCCAATCGTGAACTAGGCCGCGACGCAATGAATGTCATCGTCGGCATTATCTGGCAAACCAGTCTTACTGCCGCGCCAATCTTTATGATTATCAAGCAATTTGATCGAATGGGCATCGCCCTTGCGGTTACTGCTATATGTACCCTAATCTTGAAATTTAGCTGGTACGACAAACTTGAAGACTACCCCAAAGACATATCACTCGACTCATGAATCAATCTTTTGACGCTCGACTCCGCAGCTTGCAAGCGGAGCATGATGCTTTGATCGCTAAGCCCAATATTGCTCATGCCAGCAGCAACGGCATTTATACCCGCTATCAAAATCCCGTCTTGACCGCCGCGCATGCGCCGCTATTTTGGCGTTATGATTTGGACCCTAGTAGTAATCCCCATCTTATGGAACGCTTGGGTATCAACGCCGCGTTCAACGCAGCTGCGATCTGCTGGCAAGGTAAATATCTCTTAGTGGCGAGAGTAGAAGGGGATGATCGCAAATCTTTCTTTGCCGTAGCCGAAAGCCCTAACGGTATCGATCAGTTTCGCTTTTGGGACTATCCCGTCAATATGCCCGAAACCGAAGAACCTGATACCAATGTCTACGACATGCGCCTCACCGAGCATGAAGACGGTTGGATCTACGGACTGTTTTGCACCGAGCGCAAAGACAAAAGCCAACCCAACAACACCTCCGCTGCTGAAGCCCAATGCGGCATCGCTCGCACCAAAGATTTGATCAATTGGGAGAGACTCTCCGATCTTAAGACCTACTCTGGCCAGCAACGTAATGTGGTGCTACATCCAGAGTTTATCGATGGAAAATACGCCCTCTATACCCGCCCACAAGATGGATTTATCAGCGTAGGAGGAGGGGGCGGTATCGGCTGGGGCTTGACTGAGAGCATGGAAAATGCCGAGATCAAAGAAGAGCAGATCGTCGATAAAAAAGTTTACCACACGATCAAGGAAGTCAAAAATGGCCAAGGGCCTCCACCGATCAAGACCGACAAAGGTTGGCTGCACTTGGCGCATGGCGTACGCAATACCGCCGCCGGTTTGCGTTACACCCTCTACCTTTTTATGACAGCTTTGGACAAGCCTTGGGAGATTACGCATTTGCCTTCTGGCCATTTTATCGCTCCCAAGGGTGCAGAGCGAGTCGGTGATGTCTCCAATGTGGCTTTTGCCAATGGCTGGATCGTCAATGAAGCAAATGAGGTCTTTATCTACTATGCTTCTTCGGATACGCGTATGCATGTTGCGACGACTACAGTCGAAAAATTGCTCGACTACGTCCAAAATACTCCTGCTGATCCATTGCGCTCTGCCGCCTGTGTGGCCCAAAGGAGCGAATTGATCCGCAAAAACCTTCAACTGATTCAATCATAAAAGATCACATGGCAGCCATTGATCCAACGCATCAAAAAAAGGTAGAGACACAATCCCGATCCCGAAAGTCGGGATCGGGAGCGTCTCTACAGCCACCCGATGGTTTTAATCAATCCCAATGGAGAGAAGCGTTCCTCGAAGAGGCAAAGCAACTCCTAGACTGGTGGAGCGAACAGATGCTAGATCATGAAAATGGTGGTTGCTACGGGCGCCGAGATGCTTACAATCGACTCTATCCGCAGGCGCAAAAAGGCGTGATTATGCATACCCGAGTGCTTTGGACTTTTGCGGCTGCCAGCCGAACGCTCGACTCCCCCCAATATCGTGCGGTAGCGGAGCAAATGTATGCCTATATCAAGGAGCATTTTTTGGATTTGCAGCATGGCGGTGTACGCTGGATGCTGGACCAAAATGGCCAAGTCGTCAATGGGCGGAAGCAAATTTATGCTCAAGCTTTTGCCATCTATGCGTTTTCGGAATACTATCTGCTTACCCAAGAACAAGAGGCGTTAGACCTTGCTTTGGAGCTATTTGGCTTGATCGAGCGATATAGTTATGATCCTAACTATGGTGGGTATTTGGAAGCTTTTGGAACTAAGTGGCAGGAGTTGGACGATTTTCGATTGAGTACCAAAGACGCCAACGAAGCCAAGACCATGAATACGCATCTGCACATCATGGAGGCTTATGTCAATTTATATCGCGCGTATCCGCAGCCAAGAGTTGGGAGCAGTTTGCGACGAATCATGAGCTGTATCCAAAGCCGCTTTATCAATCCTGAGACGGGGCATCAGACGCTGTTTTTTGATGAACAATGGCAGGCCAAGTCTAGCGCGATTTCTTATGGTCATGATATTGAGTGCAGTTGGTTGCTTTGGGAAGCAGCGGAGGTTTTGGGGGATGAGGCCGTCTCCGCCGAACTCCTCCCCTCAGTGCTGCGCATGGCCCAATCTACGCTAGAAGAAGGCTTAGATCATGAAGGCGGGGTCCTCAACGAATTAGCAGGAGAACACCTAGACAGCGACCTACATTGGTGGCCGCAAGCTGAGGCAGTGATTGGTTTTTGGAATGCCTACCAATTGAGTCAAAAGCCCCCTTATGCGCAGGCCGCCCAAAACTGCTGGCAGATCATCGAGCGCTACCTCAAAGATCGTGAGCATGGTGAATGGCACTGGCGGGTCAATGCCCAACGAGAAATCAATCGTACTGAAAATAAAGCTGGTCCCTGGAAAGCTCCCTACCACAATGTACGTATGTGTCTAGAGATGATCAGGCGTTTGGCTTAGGGCTTTTACTGCTGCGCAAAACGCTTAGCTCTATGGGGCGGCATTCATGCGGGCACCAATATTAGCCTATTGTAGCGGCATACTGCATATGCCGCCAGAGATAAGCGTTCCGCGCAGCGGTATTAGCTCACAAAAGGAGATTTATTTTTACCCTTAAATCTCCTCATTTCTGTCATCCACCTGACCGAAGGCTTCAGCTTTACGTTATATCTTTACCATTGCTTTTCAGTTCCATCCACTGATTTGAATGTAAATGCATCCGTTTCGAAACATCATTGCGCCCCTCTTTGCTTGCCTGTTTCTATCCTTAAGTTTTCAAACTGCTGCTGCTCAGCTCAATCGCTTTCCCGCCAATGGGGAAGATGGGGTGCCGAGTGCGGTGCCTAATTCTTTTTTGATTGGTTGGAGTCCCTTTGAGGGGGCTGCTTACTATGAATATGTGCTCACCGACAATGCCCAGTGTTTTATTGGCTGTGCGGGGGATACGCGTTTGGAGGCAGGGGCTGATACGGTGGCGGTGGAGTACAATCTACAGCCCAATAGATGGTATTACTGGATCGTGCGGATTTATTTTGCCAATGGGGATACTTCTGAATTTTCGTCGATCTACTCCTTCTTTACGGAGCAACCCGAAGATCAACAACGTCTGCTGACCGTGGCTTCCAATCCGATTGTGGGCGGCACGGCTAAACTCTTGATCGACTGGGCCCAAAACGAAGATGCCTTCGAAGCCCAAATCAATATTTACGACCAAAATGGTAATCCTCGCAAGCGTGAAACCATTCGGAGAGGTCTGACGGCTCTGCGCTTTGAAGAAGTGCTGGTCCCCATATCCGATCTCCCCTCGGGCTATTACTTTATGGATGTGCTGATCGGTAACCAAAACAATCGCAATAATTTTTATACGCTCAAAATCATGGTTCTCGGCAATGAATAGGGTTTTACTGTTGGTCCTAGCCTGTTATCTGTTGCCCCAGCAGTTGAATGCCCAATGTTGTTCGCCCGGTAATCCGATTGGCGGTACTGCGGCCCTTGGGGTGAACGATGCCGAGACTTGGCGCTTTTTTGCGACCTATCGTTATGGCTATGCCGGACGTTATTTTGAAGGATCAGCGCTCAGCACGACGGCTTTTATCGAGGAGGGGACATTCAATCATAGTGGTATCAATCTTTCTTATGGTCTGAGCGAACGCCTAACGGTAGAGGCCGAAACAGGCTTTTTTATCAATAAAACTCAGCGTTATGTCCAAGGCATCCTCCCCGCAGAGCAAACTGGGCGAGGCCTGACCGATCTCAATATCTTGATCCGCCTCAACCTTTGGCGGGATCTAATCAAGGACTGGGAGTTAAGTGCCGGTTTGGGTTTTAAGGCCCCTCTGGGGAACGCTCAGCAAACGGATGCAGGCGCTATTTTGCCACGAGACCTACAGCCTACTACAGGCGCCTACGACTTGGTGCAGACTCTGTTTTTGTATAAAGGCTTTGGTAAGTTTCGTACTTTCTTATCTACCCGGCTTGAGCTAAAAGGCAAGAGTATCGATCAATATCGCTATGGGCACTTTTTTACCCTTTCTGCTTTTCAGTCCTACGCTTTCAGCGAACGCTGGGTCTTGATCAATCAATTGCGGGGGGAGTTTAGAGGACGTGATAGTCGGCCGAGTACGGGAGTCGGGATCCAGATCGAAGACGAGCGCGAATTGATCCTCCCTACGGGCTCGCAGAAGCTGTTTTGGGTACCCCAACTGAGTTATTCCTTTAGCCCCAAAATGCAGCTTTCTCTTATGGCTGAGCTCCCTCTTTATCAGTATTATAATGACCGCCAATTGGGGAGTAGTTTTGCGGCAATGTTGATTCTCGGATACAGCTTTGGGAAAAACCAGACGAATTCTCTACAAATTCGCTAATTTTACCGTCTCGAATTTGTGAAGATTGGCTTGAGAGGGATCAGGCCAGTTATTAGCAGCTCGTTAAGCCCTCAAATTTATGAACCCTCAGATCATACAAGAAGGAGAGTTTCAATACGTCGAACAAGGCAGTGGTCCTGCTATCGTAGTGCTACACGGTTTGTTTGGTGCCTTAAGTAACTTCTCTGACGTTTTAGACCACTTTTCGCAAAACTATCAAGTGGTGATCCCGATCATGCCCCTGTATGAAAAAAACTCCATCGACCCATCTATTGATGGATTGACGGATTATATAGAAGCCTTTATCGAACATAAAGGCCTTGATCAGGTTACGCTATTAGGCAATTCACTTGGTGGACACATCGCATTGGTTTATTCCTTACGGCATCCTGACAAAGTAAGTGCTTTGGTATTGACCGGGAGTTCTGGATTGTTTGAATCAGGTATGGGGAGTACTTTCCCACGCCGTGGTTCAATAGAATTTGTCCAAGAAAGGGTTGCGTATACTTTTTATGATCCCAAAGTTGCAACCAAAGACTTGGTCGATGAGGTCTTTAGTATAGTCAACGAGAACTTTAAGACCCTAAGGGTCGTCAAGATTGCTCGTTCCGCGCAGCGGCATAACATGAGTAAAGATGTCGGTAATATCCAAACACCGACCCTCTTGATCTGGGGCCTCAATGACAATATCACTCCTCCGCGAGTGGCGCATGAGTTTGACAAATTGATCCCTAATACGGATCTGCATTTTATAGATCGCTGTGGACACGCCCCGATGATGGAGCGTCCTACAGAGTTTAACCAGATTTTAGAACGTTATCTCAATAAGTTACAACAACCTATCGCCTAGCATATGATCGTTTTTGAATTGATCTCGGATACTGTGCCCTCGGTAAAATCTTCTGACCTCGCAGCTCGCGCGCTGGATTGGATGGGAGAGTTTAAGCTGGGACAACTGCCGATTGTCGATGACGGTCAATACAAAGGCATGATCACCGAAACGGATATCTTCGATGCTACGAGCATGGAGGTGGCGGTCGGTGAGATCCGCTTTGCGGGTTGGGAAAGTGCTTATATATATCAGGGTAGCCACGTTTTTGATGCCATCGAGGCGATGAACAAGTTCAAACTCGAGGTGCTACCTGTTTTGGATGAAGAAAATCGCTATCTGGGCGTAATCACCATCCGAGACCTATTGCTCTATCTCAACCGTATGTTTGCGGTGCAAGAAGTAGGGGGCATATTGGTTTTGGAGATTCCGCAAAACAGTTATACCGTTTCAGAGATTGGACGAATCTGTGAATCGGCCGATGCTTCTATCCTTTCACTCTATCTCTCGCAGCAACCTGACCTCAGCATGCAGGTAACCTTGAAGCTTAATGTAGAGGATTTGTCGCGGGTAGTCGCTTCTTTTGAGCGTTTTGAGTACAAAATCGTGCGAACTTATCACAAGGCAACACCATTGGATGACCTCCGCCATAATTATGAAGCCTTGCTCAATTATTTGGACATTTAAGCAGCGACTTCGGATTATTGCCCTCCTTACTGTTGTGTTAGTTTGTCTCCCTCGCCTGCTTTGGGGACAAAACGACCCTGAGGTAGTGCAGATTACTCCTTTGACGGATACTTTGACTGTTGGCGATTCTCTTCGCGTCAGCAATATTACACTCTTGGGTGCGATGAAGACTCGACCCTGGGTGATCATGCGTGAATTGACCTTTGAGCGCTTTAAAACGTATGATGGTGGAGACCTAAAGCAAGAACTAGAAAGAAGCCAGCGCAATCTCTATAATCTTGGACTTTTTAATGAGGTGATCCTAACGCCTCAAATCAGCAATCAGCAAGTCACGGTGGTCATCCTTGTCAAGGAACGCTGGTATCTTTTTGGCTCGCCAACCCTCCAGTTAGACGAGCGCAACAATTACGACCTATTTGAGGCCATCAGGCGTCTGGACTTTCGCCGGGCCGTGTTTGGACTGGATCTGTCCTGGCGCAATGTGACGGGGCAAAACGAAAATTTAGTCTTTGCGGCTAGGATCGGTTTCAAACAGCGTTTTTCGATCAATTATACCTTGCCCGCTGCCTTCCGCAAGCAAAATATTGACCTCAATGTAGGTTTTGGCTTTGGCAGTAATGATGAAATCCTCATTGGTACGGATTCGGGGCGAGTGGTTTGGCAGCGGCTTGAGACCCAGCTGATCCAACGCAATATCGGGGGAGTGATCGGCCTCAAAAAACGATTTGACCCTTATCGATTCCTTTCCTTGAGTCTCAAATATCAGCATCTTGCCTTTTCTGATAGTCTCTATGACTTCCGGATCAACGATGAGACGGTGCGTTTTGCGACGCAAAACTCTGGCCAAGAATACTACCCGACTTTGAGCCTCGCTTGGTATGTCGATAGGCGAGATTTGCGATCCTTTCCTTTGAGTGGCTACAAATACCAACTCCTCGCGGCTTATAGCGGTCCAGAAGGTCCAATCGGTACGACTTCTTTTGCCAAGCTTGGCGCTACTTGGGCACATCATATCCCCTTCGGTGAACGCTGGAACTTTGCCTACGGTACGCATCATATTCTCACGATTGGCGATTCGATCCCTTGGTTTGATAAGAGTGTGGTGGGCATCGGGCGCTCAGATTTTTCGGGCACTAGTACCGAATTGCGAGGATATGAACCCTTTGCTGTCCTGGGAACCTACGTAAACCTTAATAAAGCAGAGCTGAAGTTCGCGATCGTGCCACGTCGTATCGTACATCTTCCCTTTTTGCCATTGAGGCGCTTTCAGGATACACCTTTTGGCCTGTATTTGAGCAGTTTTGCGGAGACCGGCTATGTGTACGACAAGAGTTTTAATCATCAGGATACCTTTTTGACCAATCGATGGTTGCTTGGCTATGGGCTTGGCTTGAATGTGATTGGTTTTTATGATATGTTGCTGCGCGTTGAGTACTCCCGCAATCACTTAGGTATGGGAGGCATTTATCTGAACGGAACCGTACCCATCAAATGAAGCTAGCAATCTTCGGACGAATCACCGATAACACGGATTTAGAGGTTTTGGCGAATTTTTTTCATTACCTCCAAGAGACGAAGACTGCCTTTAGTCTGTATGATAAATATGCAGAACAGCTTTTTCCTCGTCTTCCCGAGCTATTAAAGACTGACGAAACGTCGATTTTTCGCTCTGCGACTGACATTCAGGATGTCGATTTTATGTATTGTTTTGGGGGAGATGGGACCGTCTTAGAGGCGGTGAGGTTTGTCGGTCGCCTTTGCAAGCCGATCTTAGGGGTTAATTTTGGTCGTTTAGGATACCTGGCAAGTGTCAATCAAGAGCAATTGATCGTGGCGACTCAGGAGCTCGAAAGAGGCCTTTATCGCATCGATGAGCGCTCGCTTTTGACGGTGGTTTCAGACCCGCCGGGTTTATTTGGCGCCAATCCTTATGGGATCAACGATCTCACCATCCATAAAAGCAACTCCAATGAGATGATCACGGTGCATACCTACATCAATGGAGAATATCTTAATACATATTGGGGCGACGGGATCATAGTAGCAACCCCCACAGGTTCAACGGCTTATAGTTTGAGTTGTGGAGGGCCGATTATTTTTCCGAGTGCTGAGACCTTTGCGATTACGCCCGTTGCGCCGCATTCATTGACGGTGAGACCGGTAGTGATTCCGGACGATTGGGTGGTTTCATTTGAGGTGGAAGCGCGTTCCGGAGAGGCCATGGTCGCTTTAGATACGCGCACAGAACTGGTGCAGGCACGCACGGCCATCGCGGTGCACCGGGCCGATTTTAAAGTACAACTGCTAAGGATGTCATCTACAAAATATGTCGATAATCTGCGCCAAAGCCTGATGTGGGGCCGAGATAATCGCAATTAAGTAGGGAATTTTTTAGCTGTGGAAATATATTTGTTAACTTGGCAGCATTCTTGTAACAGCCAGATAGATGCACATGACAATGTAAGCTGCCCGGTCATTTCAGATTCTGGTTGTGGGAAATTTTGTCTTATTTGAATACCCAAGTCGTGGACTTTCTCTAAAATTATTAAGGGTAAAATAAAATCCCCTTACAATTTGATGCTTGGAAAAGCGTTTTGGGTATACTTAACTTTGCTTCCCGTCGTTAGTCATTTATAGTTTTAGCTTAATTTCGCTATCTGATGAAAGAACTGAGGTATCTGTTCGCCCTCCTGCTAGTAGTCTTCTTGGTAAATGAATCTTCTGCACAGTACCGTTATGGTTACTTTAAAGCAGGCGTTTCGGCCGGCTCCACCAATTATCTGGGGGATCTGGATGACGATTTCACTTTTCGCTTTACCAAGATTGGATTTGGTGCTCACGCATCATACCGCTTCAACCCCTTTATGACCGCGCGACTCGAGTTTTTCCGTGGCTATGCCAGCGCAGCTGACTCCGTGTCGTCAAATGTTCCCCGTAATCGTCGAAACTTACACTTCCGTACTCCAATCACTGAAGCAAGTTTCCAATTTACCTTTGACTTCGTACCAACGGATCGCAATTATGCTTTCCGCCCTCCATACACACCCTATGTGTTTGCTGGGATTAGTATCTTCCAATTCAACCCACAGGCCCAACTCAATGGCCGCTGGTATGACTTGCAGCCACTCGGTACCGAAGGTCAGCACCTTGTCGGAGCTGGCAATAACTACCCTGAGCCTTATAAGCTCACTCAGGTTTCCGTACCAATGGGAGCTGGGGTAAGGATTGCATTGGCACCTAGATGGGACTTGGAAATCGAAACAGGTTTCCGCAAAACCTTTACAGACTACCTTGATGATGTGAGTAGCGAGTATCCTGATAATCAAGAGCTTCGGGCTCAGATGGGAGAAGTTGCCGGTATCCTTTCCGATCCTGACAATGTTGCTGCTGTCAATGGTATCCGTGGTGATGACACCCAAGCTGACTGGTATATCTATACCAATGCGAAGCTTAGTTTTATCATCGATTGGGTCAAGTGTCCTACTTTCCGCTAAATCGCGGAACGCCAAATTTTACAGATATCTATCGCAGATTTTGCGAAGACATAACAAAAAGGTCCTGCCCTGTGCAGGACCTTTTTGCTTTTTGATGCAACCTATCGTTCTCGGAGAGACTCTTCCTTACAGGCAAAGCAAAAATCCGTTTTCAGGACCGAGTCAAAATGTGTACTTTTGTCCTCCTACTAGCAAACCCATGAGTCTTAAGGAACAAGTGGAACTCTCCTCATTGCCCGAGCATGTGGCAATAATTATGGATGGAAACGGCCGTTGGGCTCGGAAACGCGGTAATATGCGTGTTTTTGGCCACCGCAATGCAATCAAAGCAGTGCGCGATGCGACCGAAGGAGCAGCAGAATTAGGGATTAAGTACCTGACCCTCTACGCTTTTTCAACCGAAAACTGGAACCGTCCTAAGGCAGAGGTAGATGCGCTTATGAATCTATTGGTCGACAGCCTGGCAAAAGAGCTAGCAACCCTGACCAAAAATGATATTCGGCTTACGGCTATTGGACATCTTGATCGCCTTCCAGGCAGATGCCACGAAAGACTGCAAGAGGTCATCGATAAGACAAAAGATCACAAGCGGATGACCTTAAATTTAGCCTTGAGCTATGGTTCCCGTTCGTCAATTGTTGATGCCGTAAAAAAAATTGCTGAAAAAGTAGCGAAAGGGGAACTGCAAACGTCTGAGATAAATGAGACGTTAGTAGGACAAAATCTCAA
>JBCAWW010000014.1:0-18090 GCA_038534415.1 Bacteroidota bacterium
CTATAATCAACACACTGTGCTTAATATAAGAGGATTTTAGCTTTATTGGGGGACTGGACAGTTACATATGAAGATTCACATCCGCCCCGAAAAACCCGCTGATCAGCCCATTATATTTGAGCTCATTGAGGCTGCCTTTGCCGAAGAAGAATATAGTGACCATCAAGAGCAGTTTTTGGTTGATCGCCTTAGGGCCTCTGATGCCTTTATCCCAGCTCTATCGCTAGTCGCGGAACGAGAAAATCAAATCCTGGGCTACATCTTATTGACGAAGATTCATATTCAGGCTTCGGTCCAATCTCTGAGCGCTTTGGCGCTGGCGCCAGTGGCGGTTTTGCCCCCCTTTCAGGGCCAAGGCATAGGGGGTATGCTCATAAGAGAAGCGCACCGTATTGCCAAGGCGCTCGGGCACGAACGCATCATCTTATTGGGGCATGCCGATTATTACCCCCGTTTTGGCTACCAGCGCTGCGTGGATTTTGGGATTAGGATGCCTTTTGAGGTGCCCGACGAAAATTGTATGGTTTTGGGCTTGACCGAAAATGCTCTGAAAGGAGTCGCGGGTGAAGTGGTGTATTCGAAGGCATTTGGCTAGAAATCTATAAATGAATTGTTGCATTCATTTGAGGATCAATTGCTAATGGCTTTGGATCGCTTCTTATTGCGCTACAATTTGTCTGAGTTGTCGTTTGTAGGCTTTGTGGATAAGCTTAGTATCGTATTACACAATACTTTGAACCCCACAAACACAAGCAAAGCACAAGACGATGAATCACAGAGCCAAGAGCCATATTTATTGGTTCGCCCCTTACAATCTTAGCTGTCCCAGTACGAGATACCGAGGTAAATATCCACTAGAGTATTTGCATCAAGAAAAGCAGATTAGCTATGATTTTGTCTGGCCGGAAAAATCCTTGGCAGCGATCCTCAATTTTCTCAAACTCTTATTGGAGATTTTGTTTTTTCGCAAGCCCAACTCCTTGGTGGTGATTCAAAAGATCTACACCAAGCGCTTCTATGCCAATCTGTTGAAGTTGCTTGTATACTTGCGAAAGGAGAACACCCTCTACGATTTAGATGATGCAGAGTACTATCGTTGGCCCGCGGAGACCCTCAATTTTTTCATTAAACACTGCCAATTCGTGCAAGTAGGGAGCGAAGCGCTCTTGGAGTATTGTCTCCAGTGGAATCCCAATGTAACCCTTGCCACCTCGCCTGTGATTGCTCATGAGCATCGCAAAACCCAAAAGAGCCATAAACCCGTCCTTGGTTGGGTCGGAGATTTTGGCAATGGCAGAGATATTTGCCGGGCCTTTTCGCACAAAACAAATCTGTATCAACTCTTCTTCTCCAAATTGGCGGCCATCCAATATCCGGTAAAACTGGTGCTAATAGGCGTCAAAAACCAAAGCGATATTCCGGAACTCCAAGCCTTGTTTGCGAAATATCCTCATATCGAACTAGAAATTCCCACTGATCTCAATTGGTGGGATGACTCCTGGCTCTACGGCAAAATCGTGGAATTTGATATCGGCCTGTCGCCCCTGGTTTCACACCCCTTTAATGAGGCCAAATCGGCCTTCAAAGCCAAGCAATATCTTTCCTGTGGGGTACCTGTAGTCGCCAGTGATATAGGCGAAAATAATAAGTTTATCATCGATGGCGCGAATGGCTTTTTGTGTGAAGATCCGGATGGATTTATCGATGCGATTGATCAAATCGTGGATATGGACAAGCAATCCTATACGGCCTTGGTGGATCGTGCCTTAGCTACAGAAGAGCAATTTTCCTTAGGGCGATATTGTGGAGCACTGATCGAAAAATTGTTGGTCTGCTAGCCTTGAAAATGCGTTGGCGCTTATGGAGCAGGGCATTGCTCTATTTGTTAAGCCATTTTTTCATCTCTGCGACGACCGCTTCCATCATTTCGACGCTGACACCCCCAAAATGCGTAATCCGTAAGATTTTTCCTTTCAACTCTGCTTGTCCACCTGCTAGCCAATAACCCGCTTCGGCTAGTCCTTTTTGCATGGCAGGCAGATCGACGCCCTCCCAACTGATGGCCGTCAAAGATTCGGAAGGACTTTCTGGATATATCTCCGCTCCCAATTGCTTAACTCCCTTGTGAAAAGCAACTCGACATTGATGTACTTGATTCCATATCGAGGGTAGGCCTTGCCGAAAGATTGCCGCTAGAGCCGCTTCGACGGCATATAACAATTGCACGGGCGCGGTATACGGATAAGCGTTCTGCGCAGCAGTCTGAACATAATAATACAGATTGCGAAAATCGCCGGCTTTGGTGGCTTGTAATCGAGATTGGGCACGCTCACTGAGGGCGTAGGCTGCTATACCCGCAGGACTCATCAGGGCCTTTTGACTGGCAATTATAGCGGCATCTATGCCCCAGGCATCAAAGTAAAAAGGAATCGCGCCGATGGTGGTGATGCCGTCGACCATAATCAATAAGTCAGGATAGGCACTTCGCAAGGCAAAAGCCATTTCTTCTAGATCGATCACTACGCCTGTCGAGGTCTCACAATGCGTCAATATGATGCCTTGGATTTTGCCTGCCGCTTTGACCGCTTCCATGAGTTCGGCCGTGCCGAACGCTTTCCCCCATGGCCGCTTGAGCTCCTGCACCTCTAATCCCAATACCTCCCCATACTCCACCCAGCGGTCGCTAAACTTGCCCATATTGAGTATCACTACGCGTTCGCCAGGGCGAAATAGACTATACATCGCCATCTCCACGCCATAAGTACCCGATCCGATCACGGTGCCTGTTGCGGCCTCAGTTTGGAAGAGATAGCGCAAGCCTGAACGAATGTTTTCGTACAATTTGGCAAAGCCTTCTGAGCGATGATGCATCATGGGTTTTTGCATCGCAGCGCTTACAAAATCGGGAACAGGCACAGGGCCCGGAGAAAGCATCAACATAGATTGGGCATTAACAATTTGAGTGCTAAGTTAGTTACTTAGACAATACTGCATATATGAAGATCCTTATTACCGGTGGTACCGGATTTATTGGTAGCAAATTAGTGCCTCAACTTCTCGCTCAAGGCCATGAAGTGGGCATTTTGACGCGTAGCAAAAAGCATACTTCTGATCACCCTGCCCTCACTTATCTACAGTGGAACGGCAAGAGCATGCCAACTGGTATTGGACTTTATGAGGCCGTCATCAATCTTGCCGGAGCCAGTATCGCGGGTGCAAAGTGGACGGACGAACAAAAAGAAAAAATCCTCCAAAGTCGCGTCAAAGCTACTCGCGCCTGTGTCGAATATATCAACCGTAGCCCCAGTCCGCCTAAAGTCTTCTTGTCAGCTTCGGCAGTGGGCTATTATGGCGTAGAGCATAAGGAGGAGATTGACGAAAGCGCTGGTCCAGGGAAGGATTTTGCGGCTGAGGTTTGTCGCGTTTGGGAAGAAGAAGCCAATAAAGCCAATTGTCGCACGATCATTACGCGTATTGGTATCGTATTGGGCAAGGACGGTGGCGCTCTTGAGAAGATGCTCCCAGTGTATAAAATGTATCTTGGCGGCCGTTTTGCGAGTGGCAAGCAGGGCTTTCCTTGGGTGCATATAGACGATATCGTCAAATCGATGAGCTTTCTCCTCAATCACGAAAGTGCTTCCGGTCCTTTCAATCTTACTGGTCCTGAATTGATAAGCCAAGGAAAATTTTCAAATAAATTGGCCGAAGCCCTCGGTACCAAAGATCTTTTTGTGGTACCTGCATTTATGCTCAAGCTGATGTTTGGCGAGCAAGCGGTTTTGTTTATCGGCGGGCAATATCCCAAGCCTCAGCAGTTAGAGTCGCTCGGCTATGAGTTTGATTATCCGCAGGCCTCCGAGGCTTTGAGTGCGGTGGTGTGATACCTGCTTCGCAGAACGTTTCTCTCAAAAGTGCCGAGTCCCAATATGCTATACAACATACTGGGACTCGGCATGGCTTATGATAAGCGTTCCGCGAAGCGGCGATAAGTCAATTACTTAGCCGTAACCGGTAGCGTAAATTTAATTCTCACCTCATCACCAAGTATCCAACTGTCTTCTCCGACGTGAAAGTCTAGGCGGTCGATATTGAATTTGCCTTTGAAGACATTGTTTTCCACCGTAAAAGGGACATTGATTTCTTTGGATTTGCCTTTGATGCTGAGTGTGCCTTTGGCCTGATAGCCACTGCCATTCTTGCTGATACTGCTGGAGACAAAACTGATGCTGGGGTATTTGGCTACATCAAAATATTCTTCCTTCAATAGGTCCTTATCTCGCAATTCGATACCCGTATCGACGGTGTTTACTTTGACACTAGTATTGATCGAACTGCCGGCCAAATCGCTGGGATCAAAAATAACGGTGCCGCTAGGATTGGACAAAGAACCGCTAACGGCTACCCCCATATTATTGATCTCAAAGCTGACGTCTGAGCTGCTACTATTTAGCTGATAAGCAGTGAGTAAAGGGCTGGCCGCAAAGACTAGGAAGAAGCTAAATATCAAGAGGGTATGGAGTGATTTCATAAGATTCAATCGGTTTGTTGGGTTTACCTTTTAGCAAACGAGATGCAACTCTCTTTGTTCTATGAGGCTCTTTATAACGTGTTTGAATCGGTAATGACTTTGTCTGAAACCGAAAATTGTGAGGGCGAATTTGCATTGTTAAAGTTTTCTTAAAGTGGGTCCAAACCCTTAACAAGCCGATTTAAAGCTCCGTAATTAAGGAACAAATACATTTAAACCCTTTGTCTATATGAAAAATTTACTTTCATACTTATTGGTTTCTCTGGTAGTTAGTACCACTACCCTAGGGATATACCACTATGCCGGCTGGGGAAAGCAAGATGCCGCCTTAAGCGAAACGACTTCCCTTACTCAAAACGAAACTTTTACGGTTGCTAACAGCAATCTCCAACCGGCCTATTCGACCACAAGTCTCAGTGGCGCTCCCACTGATTTTCATATAGCGGCTGACGAAGCCATGCCTGCTGTGGTGCACATCACTGCCAAGCAAACTGTCAATGCCTACGCCAATGATCCTTTTTATGAATTATTTGGCTGGGGACCAAGAAGAGGCCGCCAAGGCACCTCTACGGGTTCTGGGGTCATCTTGAGTGCGGATGGCTATATCGTGACCAACAATCACGTGATCAAAGATGCCGACGAACTCAACGTTACGCTTTTTGACAACCGTACTTATAGCGCTAAGGTGATTGGTACCGATCCTTCTACGGATTTGGGATTGATCAAGATTGAAGCTGCTGGCTTGCCAGCGATGACGCTTGCCAATTCGGATGCTGTCCGAGTCGGGGAGTGGGTGCTAGCCGTAGGGAATCCTTTCAACCTCGCCTCTACCGCGACTGCTGGTATCGTCAGTGCCATTGGGCGAGACTTAGAAATCATCAAGGACCAAATGGCGATCGAGTCATTTATCCAAACGGATGCTGCGGTCAATCCCGGTAATTCAGGGGGAGCCCTCGTCAATCTCGAAGGGCACTTGATCGGGGTAAATACGGCGATTGCTTCGCCTACTGGAGCTTATGCGGGTTATGCTTTTGCGGTGCCTGCCAACATCGTCAAGAAGGTAGTGAGTGACCTCAAAGAATTTGGCAACGTACAGCGTGCCTTCCTTGGAGTATCAAAAATCCGGTCGCTCAATGGTGATATCGCCCGTAGCGAAGGTTTAGACATTACCGAAGGGGTGCTGATCGATCAGCTTGCTAGCCTCGGAGGTGCCTACAAAGGGGGCCTAGATGAAGGGGATGTGATCGTTGGCGTAAACGGTATCGAAATTAAAAATGACGCCAAGTTGCGTGAACTCGTTGCTCGCAACCGGCCCGGAGATAAAATAGATATCAAAGTGTATCGTGATGGTCGCTATCTCGATATGCCCATCCAGTTGACCAATTCAAGCGGGGAAACTAGCCTCAATGCATTTTATCGTAGCGATCAGCTGACCAAGCTAGGGGTTGAGTTTAGAGACTTGACCGACGATGAATTGGCAAGACTGCAGATAGACAACGGAGTATTGGTCTCGCGCTTGCATGCCGGTACCCTACGTCAACAAACCGATATAAAAGAAAACTTTATCATTCTTCAGGTAAACGAAGAAAAGCTAGACTCTACAGAAAAGCTTACCCAAATCCTCGAACAAGAATCGGGTAAGGTAAAACTAACAGGATTTTATCCTAGAGCTTATCGATTGGTCTCCTATGTCGTCGAGCTCTAAGTGACCCTTGCCCTTGCATAGTGTCTACGCCCTCCTACGAGCTGTGGGAGGGCGTTTTTATTGACACTAACGAGCCCAGACTAATCCGGTACTCAGACTTGCATACCAGAAACTGCTATAGCCACACTCAAACCTAAACTGACTATAACGCACTGGATAAACATCAAGCCCCACTGAAAATCCTGGTTTAACAAACCTTGTATAACCTGTCTCTAGCGTACCCAATCGGCTCAATTGGATCATATGCACATTGCCGCTTACAAAAGGACGTACATTTTTGCCTACCCGTAAATGGTATGCTGCCCCTGCCCGAATATTTTGTATGAAAAAGGAAGTGTCGAACAGTTCCGTCTCAGGTTGGGAGACAAACCAGTTGGTACGGCCTATCCCTAAGCGTAAGCTCACTCTAGGGCTAAAGCGGTTTGCTCTAGCTTCAACCAACACTCCTCCTTCTAAAGATGCTTTATCGTCGAGCGTAACTTGAGTAAGCTGCTGATAAGCCAAGGCTGCTATCTGAATGCGCGGCTTTTGATTGTGTTTTTGCAGCTCGTAATGCTGAGCTACTGTCTGCAATATCTTAGGCTTGTTGAGAGGGAAGTTGGCGGGTAGAGGTGCTACCCCTTCGGGTAACGCTCCCATCAGATCAAACTGATACTGGGGAACAATCAGTTTTAGCTTAGAGTCGGCAAAGTAGTACCTGCGCCCTGCCTGATCTGTAACGATCGTACCGGGAGTGAGATTACTAAATTCAGAGCCATCGGCTAAACGGATTACCCCTAAACGCACATCTTCCTGCTTGACGTCCTGTAAGGCAAAATGCATGAGTTGGGGAGTTTCGCGTTCCTCGGAGAGGTATAAACTCCGTCCTTCTTCATGCTCCAGCTCATAAACCCAAAGCTCTCCCGATCGATACAGGTGGAGAAATACAGTCCTTATGATGGCATAGTATATATCGTTTTTATCCGTTCTCGGAACGCTAAAAGACCGATAATGCTGATCTCCACCAAAACCATACGCTTTAAGCTCAGAAGGCTGATAAACCCGGGCAGGCCCGCCCTCAACTTGAAATTTTACTTCACGACAAGCTTGCTGAGTATCACCAGTCCAAACCTTGCCTCGCAGGCTATCACCTTGGGGAGTAATGATATAGCCATCGCGCTTGATGACTTGAGCTTGTAGGGATAGGGTGAAACTCCCAAGGAGTAAGAGAATACTTAAAATTTTTTGTGCTTTCATACTTTCGTTTTGTCGAAAGAAGGCAAGCAGCTCACTATGAGTCCAGTAATATTAAGTAAGCGGTTGGGCTCATTAATTAAGCGGTAAAAAAAGCCCTGACTCACCGAAGCGAATCAGGGCATAAGCGCAGATATTAAAATCTTTATTTGGCGTCTAACTCACCGCTGCGAAGAGCTGTCAAGTAGCGCGTAACCTCTTCTTTGACTCTAGGAGCGAGGATAAAGAGACCGATCATGTTCGGGAAGATCATCGCAAAAATCATCGCATCAGAGAAGTTTACTACTGCGCCTAAGTTGGCAGCGGCACCCAATACGATGAAGATCAAAAAGAGAATCTTATAAGTGTAATCAACCCATTGCTCTTTACCGAAAAGGTATTTCCAAGCTTGTAGTCCGTAGTAAGACCAAGAAAGCATAGTTGAAAAGGCAAAAAGCACTACCGCAAGCGTCAATACATATGAGAAACCAGGAATCACTGAATTGAAGGCAGTAGAGGTAAGCTCGACGCCGTCAAGACCCCCAGAAGCACCATAGGTTACAAATCCACCATCGATATTGGTAATGATAATCACCAAGGCAGTCATGGTACAAACCACTACTGTATCAATAAAAGGCTCTAGCAAGGCTACCATCCCTTCACTCGCGGCATACTTGGTACGTACGGCTGAGTGAGCGACAGATGCAGAACCAACCCCCGCTTCATTGGAGAAGGCTGCTCGTTGAAAGCCTACAATCAAGACCCCTATAAAGCCACCCGTTATCCCTTCGGCAGTAAATGCTCCCGCGAAAATCTGCCCAAGAGCAGTCGGAATAGCCGTAACATTAAATACGAGGATGATCAGAGCTGCGAGTACATAAATACCCACCATAAACGGTACAATCTTTTCGGTAACCTGACCAATACGCTTGATACCACCAAGGATGACAATCGCCACTAAGACCGCGACTACCAGACCGAAGATAGTACCCGCAAAACCAGACTCGGCGCCGATCATTGCATTGAACTGGGCTGCGGCTTGGTTGGACTGAAACATATTGCCACCTCCAAAGGAGCCGCCAATCATCATGATGGCATAAATAACAGCGAGCACTTTACCTAAGCCTAGTAGCCCTTTCTCGGCAAGTCCTTTGCGGAGGTAGTACATCGGACCACCATATACAGTACCATCAGGACCAATGTCTCTATATTTTACCCCGAGGGTACATTCTACAAATTTGGAAGCCATGCCCAAAAGACCGGCTAAGATCATCCAAAAGGTTGCGCCTGGGCCACCTGCGACAATTGCAATCGCTACCCCACCAATATTACCCAAACCTACCGTGGCCGAAAGCGCGGCTGTAAGCGCTTGGAAGGCAGTAACTTCTCCATCAGCACCTTCTACTCTTATGGTGTCAGGATCATCGCCATCGTGCACATTGGGTGCTTGGCTAGTTGATTCTGCACTGTTGTCGTATTTGCCTTGGACAATTTTGATGGAAGTGCCAAAGTGGCGAAAATTAGGAAAGCCAAAGTAAATCGTAAAGAAAGTTGCGCCGCCAAGCAAAACAATCAATACAATTGGTACGGATAGCTCCGTTCCGGGAACCGGAATAGCCGTAAACACAAAGTTAAAAACGGCATCCGAAATCGGGGTAACGGCATCATTAATTCGATCATCTAAGCCCCTCTCGGTGTCCTGAGCCCATATCAGGGCAGGCATCGCGATGACGCTTAGTAGTGCTAATAGTCGTTTCATAAGAGTATATTTCAATAATTCGGGTTTTTCACAGCTGGTCAAAATAACAATTATTCAAAAACAAAGGTAAAATCTCTTATATCTTTCTATTTTGCTTTAGTTCTCAGAATATTTGATGGCTAAAAAGAACCATTAATAGCCTATATTTTCTATCTTCGTATCATTCAGGGCTGTATGAAGCGATTGTTTTACATTATTACCATCATTTGCCTGCCGTTGATTGCGTTCTTTATGTTCGACAGTTATCGGCGACATCACCCTGAATCCGTTTATGCATACCAGCCCGCCCAAGACATCGATCACAGCTATTATGATCCTGATGTTTTGCTGCGCTACCACCAACTTTGTGAAGAGATCGGCTCCTATGGCCGCTATTGCTGGAAAGAGGAGCGCGTGGACGTATTGCGAGAAGACATTACTGATGGAGAAGCTGGGCCTATGATCCAGCGCTATCAATCACTCATCGCAGCGGCGCGCTATCTAGAAGGTAAGCTGCTCCAGTCGCAAAAATGGAAAGCCGAAGGCTACAGCAATAAGCAAATCGCAAGAGCAGAAGAGGGGCGTTCCACCGAAGGTGAAACTACCCCAAACATCGGCCCCCTAGCAAAACTAGGGGATCAAAATGCCTTGATAATGGCGACGCAAGAAAAATTGCAAGCCAAAGGATATACATTACAAATGGACGGGATATTCCGGACGGAGACCGAAACCGCGATCAAACAGTTTCAAACTGACCAATCGCTTTCCCCCAGTGGAATTCTTGACCTCTCTACTTTTTTAGCGCTTTGGCAATAAGCCAGCACTCGCGAAATCACTGAAAGAATGGCAAAAGAGAAAGCAACCAACGACACCTTGCAAGCGGAAAACGATAAATTCAAAGCGATTCAGGATATCCTGATGGGAGGCGAGATGCGTCAGATTGAGCAGCGCTTTCACAAACTGCAAGAACGCTTAGAAGAGGCACAGTCTGATCTGGAAAAGCAGTTTGTCAACCTTAAAAAGGATCTGAACGAAAGCCAAGCCAGCAATAGTGCAGAAATCAACAAAAAGCTGGAAAACCTCATCGAGCAACTGACCGAAAAAGTAGAGCGCAATCACAAATATAGCCGCGAAGAAGTGGCCCGTATAGATATGGAAAAAGCCAACCGCAAGGAACTTGGTAAAATGTTCCTTATGATTGGCGAATCCCTTTTAAAAGACGAAGAATAAAAAATTGCTAAAAGGCTAAGCCCTTAAGCAAAATCCTCTAATCTTCCACCTCTTCGACTTTATACACGAAGTACTTGGTATCTCCACGCCAGTCAAACTGAAAAAAGTATTCTTTGTAATGTAGGCGAATGTCATGCCCTTTTTCCATGGCATTTTCGATCTCCTGACGCACTTCCATTTCGCTGCGTTCTACCGAAAACTCCCAAATATTGGACATGGCGCCATTATCTCCTTCGTCAAAGCCGCGAATGGCAAGCTGACCTTCATAAGTCTTGAAGGCGATGCCCTTTTTGCTAAACTTGACGATTTGTCCTGAACGAATGCCATCACTAAAGGTGCCAAAAACCGCGATCGATCCGGCGATGCCTCCTAGTACTACTAGGGTGATAATGGTAATTATGAGTACACGTTTCATACTGTTTCAGACGTTGGTTGTACTCCAAAGGTAACATTTTTCTGATTGCTCGCTGCTGAATAAAATCATTACCTTCGCTTTGCAATTGGGACTCAAATGAAAAATACCATCGGAATCCGCCGTGAAGACCTCAGTAAGACCGGCGAACAGCGCGTTGCGATCACTCCCGACGCCGTCAAATCCTTGGCTCAAAATGGCCACCAAATCCATGTTCAACCCGCGATTCACCCACAAACAGGCGAACGAAAGCGCGCTTTTGAAGATCAAAGCTACCAGGAGGCTGGGGCAACGATCAAGGAATCTTTAGCCGATGCCAATCCGATTTTTGGTCTCAAGGAAGTTGAGATTGAACAAATCTTGGCAGAGAAAGCCTATCTGATCTTTTCTCATACCCACAAAGGGCAGGTCAAAAATCGTAAGATGTTGGCCCATTTTATGGAACACCAAAATACGGTCATCGACTATGAACTAGTGACACATCCGGATCGGCAGCGCATCATTACTGCCTTTACTTATTTTGCAGGTTATGCGGGAATGATTGATAGTTTGTGGACCCTCGGTCAACGCTATGCTTTACGGGGCATTGAGCATCCCTTCCAAGTGATTCCGCAATCCATCGAGCAAGCAGATTTAGAAGCTATCAAGGATATTATTCGCTCCGTCGGAGAACGCATCTCTTCCTCCGGCACACCGGCTGAGCTCCCACCTTTGATCACGGTATTTCTCGGCAATGGCAAAACCAGTACGGGCGCCCAAAGTATTTATGACCTATTGCCGGTGGAGGAGATCAATGCCTCCCAGCTTGCCCAAACCTTTGCCACAGGCGACCGCACCAAAGTGTACAAACTTGTCCTTGACGTGCCAGATATGTATCGGCATAAGGCGGGGACCGAAATGGAGCATGCGGCCTTTTTTCAGCGTTATCTCAAACACCCAGAGGAGTTTGAATCCGATATGGAGGATGTGTTTCCCTATGCGACGATGTGGATGAATTGTATCATCTGGGGACCGGCCTTTCCGCGCTTGTTGAGCAGGGATCAGGCCGAGCAATGGTACCAGGCCCATCAAACTCTAGAAGTAATTGGCGACATCACCTGCGATCCTGAGGGAGCGATTCACTTTAGTAAAGAGACTTGGATCGACGAACCCGTCTTTGTGTATGATACTGTCACCCGCGAACAAAATATGGGGTTTGAGGGCGAAGGCATAGCCGTGATGGCGGTGACCAATTTACCCTGTGAGTTTGCGGCAGATGCTTCTGCTCAGTTTAGTGCTGATATGGGAGAGCTAATCGCGGGTGTAGCGAATGCCGACTTTAGCGCCGAAAGTACCGCTGCTTCCGGTTTGCCCGAAGCTATCCAGCGAGCCGTGATACTATGGCAAGGCAAATTGACAGCCGATTTTGCTTATATGCAGGATTATGTAGAGTAGGGCCTGCTTCGCAGAACGCTTCTGATTTGCTTACAGAGTGGTGAGCTTGGTCTCCAAATGCTAGCAAGCGACTCTATCGTTCCGCGAAGCGGAAATCCTAATCCAAATATACCACTACCCGCTGCACATAAATCTGGAGCGCCTCAATGCCCTTGTCATTAGAGGAAAAGACTTTGTTGCCTTGAAACTGATCCATGACTTTGCCGCGAATGCCTGGATTGAGGACGACATAAAAATGGCGATCATAGGATTTGAGTAGACCGTTGCGCCAAGCGCTGACCGTACCTCCATACTCCCAATTGAAGCCATAAAAGTTAAGGGGTGATTTATTGGCTTTGACCAGCTCTGATAGCGAAATGCCTACGTGCAATCCTTGGCGCGTAAACCACTTCGCTCCGGGGCGATCAAAGTAGACGGCTTTTATGCTTTTATGATCATTGCCTTTCCAAGTGATGCGAATCTCATCATTGCTGCCGCCAAAGACGACGGTACACTCTTCTTTGCTTTTGTCGGGCAATACTACCGTGCTACGGCCCACCTGATTGGCGCCAAAAATCTGAATCAATTCTGTTTCGGAGGTGTTGAGCTTGATCGCGCCGACCTGACGGCCTGGGATCACCAAGCGATCTTGGGCGGGGGTAACTTCTTTTTTGGCAGCTTGAGGTACGCCGGTACCTCTCACGCGCATATTGGGTGCGGGGGCTGCCGTATTGGAGTTGTTGGTGCCTGCTAGCTGATCCAGAAACTCCGTCAAGGACGCATCCATATAGCGTACCCCCCCTTCGTGTACCCAGCCCATTTGCCCATCCTGAGTGCGGATCAAAATCCAAGGTTCATAAAAACGCTGTCCTCGCAGATTGTACTCCGAGCGACTAACGGTGCGTTGGTAAAGGTATTCAGCCACTTCTCCTTCGTTCATGAGGGTGATCTGAGGCATATCCTTGCCGGGTTGGGCTTTGACGACGAGCTTGTCTACCCAAGCCTGTACTTTATTGGGGCGAGCTTTTTCTTGTAAATCTGCCCCTAGGGTCGTGATGCCCTCGACGATCTGTTGGATACCGTCATCATTGAGCTGAAAGGGGTAGTCGATTAGACCGCCGCCTTCACCATCGGCAGATTCGCCCTTGGCTTGAGGAGGTTCACAGGCAAATTGACTCAAAATGAGCAGTGCGCTTATCAGGAAAATTAATGGGGATCGCATGCTAACAGTCTTACGAAAAAAATAACTTATAAAGTATTAGACGCATTCCTACGCAATAGGTTGGAAGCGCTGATTCAGACCTTGTTAGCAGAGCTAATTGCTTGATAATGAGAATTTTTTTTGAGGTATCCAAAACTAAATGGTGCCTTTGCAGTTATACTTACAAATTTCGACATTAATCTTAGTACAATGAATGCCACTTCTAACGTTTGGTCTGTTCCTCAAAAGGAAGTCTTGACTCGCACGCTCAAGGCAATTGCGCATCCTACGCGTCTGGCTATCATTGATATGTTGGAAGGCGGTCGAAAGATGACCGTCACCGAAATCTATACTACCCTAGATGCGGACCAATCCTCGGTTTCTCATCACCTTAGCATCATGCGTGATCGCAGTGTCCTGCACTCTGAGCGTCGTGGAAAGCATATCTATTATTCACTGCGCCACCAAGCCTATCTAACGCTTTTGGATTGCTTGACAACGATCCACACTCAGCCTGACGCTGCTTAGGTAGCAATCTCCCTTCATTTTTCCGTATAAAGCATAAAAAGCACTGAGCAAATAGCTCATTTAGCTTTCAGTTGCTTACGACTTGACCGCTCAATCAGCCTGAAAAACGCTGATTGGAATAGCGCCCGGTAATTAATTAATATTTTGGGGGCAGGACGTTTTTGTAATGTCCGTTGAGTTTGGCGCGTGCCTTTAGGCGTTCGGTCTCTTGGACGATAGGGATGATCCGTTCTAGATGTTCCTGCAAGAAGGCAAGTCTATCTAATTCACTATCGATTTTGAGTAGCTCATGTTCCTGTTGGAGGGTGAGCCCGACTTGATGACCGATTTTGAAGGCAGAGATCTCTGCTTGGCTATTGACCACTTTGCGTTGGATGCCCAATGCATCATGCAATTGCTCCAATTGATCAAAAATGACCGTCTGTAGGCCCGTATCCGTTTCGTCTAAGTTGATCATATAATCAACCTCCCCTCCAGGATAGAGTTTTGGCTCAGCGACTTGATGAAATTTATGGATGCGGACTCTGCGGATCCCTTTGGTGGTAATATCCATTTCGCCGCTAGGATAGAGTTTGTCCATCTTGACGAGCTCTACCTCAGTCGCTACTTTACTGACTTTGCGATTGATGACGGGAGGGATACCAAAGTTAATGCCCTCATCTATACACTCTTGAATAAGCTGTCGGTATCTAGGCTCAAAAATATGCAAACGCAGTTCTTCACCAGGGAACACGACTAAACTGAGTGGAAACAGAGGGAGAGAATTCGGCATTAAGGGTTTTTTTGGAAAACCAGTTTAGATGGGAAAATGTTCAACTGTTTTTAGCCCTTCATTTACAGGCCGCCAAAATATACTCAAATTTCTCTTTTTCCCCACCTTTTGCGACTGCAAGCTCCGCATATAGCAAAGCCGTTTCACAGTCTTGCACTTCATAGGGCCCATCGTGATAGTAATAGAGCGCTAATACAGTACACGCCTGTAAAAAATAATCATGTTCCTGAGGGCTTTGGGCTTCGACATCTTCCAACAAATCTATTAAGCGTGTAAAGGCTTCCCTCATCTCATAGCGTCTTTGGAGTTTACGCGCACAGATCCCCCACCAGTAGTACTGCTCTGCGGTAGGTAGGGCTTGGTCTAGGCTTCGCCGAACGCTTGTATGAGCAGCCTCGTACTGGCCTGCAAAGTATTGGATTTTGCCCAGCCAGAGCCAGTCTGCACTTGGGGCCAGGGCAAAGCTGGCGAGGTAGCGTTCCGCGAAGCGGCTTGCCTCAACATAATCCTCTCGTTTGATCCACCAGGCTGCCAAATCTCGATAATGATGTTTGAGAGCGGGGCGTTTGGCAACCGCCTCGGATAAAAGTTGCTCTCCCTGCGCATTGCCGTTGCGGATCAAATAGGCTCCCCAATAGGCCTGGTCGGCAGGTATACGTTGGTATGTTGCGGTCTCATATTGAAAGCGCTCCAACCAATATTGGGCAGAGTCCCAGCGACCAAGATCGGCCCAAGCAAAAGCCTTGAGACGATAGCGAATCGTTTGTAGTGAGGCGGTCGTTTGACTGAGGTGATTGAGGGCTTCGAGACAGTCATAATAGTAACCCGCCAAATACAAAGCCCCGGCATAATACACCCAGCTTCGGGCATCACCGCCAGTGTAGTAGAGATAGGTCTGATAATCTGCCTGCGCCTTTTCAAATTGATCGATGCGTAGATAAAGCTGGCCTCGATAGCGATAGGCTTCGGCAAGGTCAGGATCTAGTCTGAGCGTTTGATTGATAAAATCGGCGGCGACTTTTAGCTGATTGCGGGCGATGGCGACCTTGGCGAGTCCTAAGATGGCGGGTGCATACTCAGCTTGCACTTCGAGTAGAGCGTAATACTGATTGCTCGCTAGCTCGTATTGCTGTTGTTGCAAATAGATGGAGGCCAGTTCCCAATGCGGTCGGTAGGATTGGGGGAATCGTTCCATAGCATGGTACCACAAAACCTTAGCCTCAGGTCGATGCGTCTTTGAGGACCAATAGGCTCGCGCTACGGCAAGCATTTCTTCTTCAGTCTTTATGCGAATGATGCTTTTTTCCAATTGAGTGAGATAGCCTTGCGCTTCGAGTGCTTGGGCATGCAGTGCCTGACATATCCCGGCGAGATTGAGGATGGAATGTGGCGCGCGTACCAAGCCTTGATGGAAAGCCTGACGGGCTTGCTCCCAATCTTCTAGTTGCAGATATGCTTTGCCTTGCCAGTAAAACCAAGTAGGTCGGTCTTGCTTCGCAGAACGCTCCAGTCCATTTTTGATCTCATGTAGGAGCTTATGCTCACGAGAGTGGTCCAGTAAACTTTGCCAATAATCGGTCGGTATTTGCGCCTGTAGCCCAAATGGTAGAAGACAAAAGAGGATGAAGCTCGCCCTGCTCATATATATCAGTATTAAGTAGTAAGGCAAAAGTAGAAAGTACATAGACTGCAGTGAATACGCTATTGCGAGTCTTTAGCGCCATTTTGGTCTGTACTTAATACATCTGATGCCGATTGGGGGATATTTTCTACTTTACTATATAAGATCGAAAAAAAAGTGGATTCCACATAAAAAGTCCCGCCTCGCAGAGCGAGACAGGACCTTTTATCTGTAAGACAGCGAGTTCTTATTTACCTCCTTGCACCTCACAGAAGTCTGCGAGCTGTTGGATACGAGCGTAAGATGGATCTACGCCATAGATTTTTTCGATGAATGGCTTTGCATCTTCACAGTGGTAGTTACCATCTTCACCGGTTGGGTTGAAGTTGTACTGAGCCATGATTTCAAGAGCCGTCAAAACGAGCTGCTTTTCAGTTTTGCTCATTTCAGCAGGCGCTTTTTCGCCAAAAGCAGTGATGATGTCCTCAGCTACTGGCTTGAGGTACCAATCTTGCTTAGAGGTATCAGCTTTTTCCATTGTATTGGCGATACGCATACGGTAGCTGTAAGGAGCGGCATAATCGATTTTCATGTCATTGGTAGCAATGAAAGACTTATCGGCCTCTTCCCACATGCCTGCATTGTATTGCGCTTTGGCCAAAGAGTAGATAGACTTTAAGTTTTTGCTATCATTGGCTTCATCCTGTATTACGACTTGCTTGCGGTAATAAGCTTCAAGTGGATAAAACTCTTTTGCTTCAGCCGTTTTAGCTGCAGCTTTAGCCGAAATTTCTTTAGACTCTGCCTGTAGGGCTTCTGCTTGCGCTAAAACTGCTTTAGCCTGATCAGCCAGCTCTTTCGCTTTTTCTGGATCGGTAGCAGCCAGTTCTTTGGCTTTGGTTACTAGGTCATTGTATTGACCAACAGCAGCGGCGGCCTCTTTGAGTTTAGCCTTACTTTCAGCTTTGATCTTTTTACCTTCGTTGACGATGCGTTTGGCATCTTTTTCGTAGCCTTCGGCTAAGTCTTGGTATATGCTAGAACGATCTTGACCACGCTCAGCAGCTTTAGCCATTGCTTTTTCGTAGTACTCATTTGCTGCATCAAGCTTACCTTGGTTGCGCAGGATATCACCATAAGTTTCGAAGTCTTGGCTAATGGTGTACTTCTCTTCTGAACGCTCAAAGTAAGTATCCATGGCTTTGAGGGCTTTGTCGCCTTCTCCTAGCTCATTGTAAGCCATACCACGTAGACGCTGCATTACACGAGTGCTTTCGCCTTCTTTTTCGATCGCTTCGATCTCTGCAAGCATTTCTTCATAATCTTCAGTCAAGAAGAGGAAAGAAGCGTAGCGGATACGAGCTTTCAAGTCAGACTGAGCGAGGTCGACATATTTTTTCATGTCGTTACGTGCTCTTGCATACTTGTTATCTACAGTTGAGATAAGGTAAAGCTCCGCACGGATACGGTAAGCAGGACCATAGTCTGGATCTAGTTTGATTGCCTGAGATACGTTGTCAGCTCCTTCTTTGTAGTTGCCTTCTTCGTAATAAAGCTCAGCTAGAGATACGTAAGCAGGTACGTAGTTTGGATCTTTTTGCTTTGCTTTTTCAAACTCTTCGATAGCGAGTTCGGGTACACCCTGAGCTTTGTAATAATCACCCAAAAGGATGTAAGTAAGAGGAATTTCAGGCTCCTTATCACGGATTTGAAATCGCTAAGGCTTATTT